>NZ_JBAUSA010000640.1:0-4425 GCF_049581465.1 Caballeronia sp.
ATACAAGGCCGGCCACGTAGGCACTGCGCGCAAGGCAGTGCCGAGCGTCAGGAGCGCGAGCAGCACGAGCAAAGCGCGCTCAGTGCCCAGGCGGCGTGCCAGCATCGGCGCGAGTGGACCGAAGAAGCCGAAACACAATGATGGCAGCGTGGTCAGCACGCTTGCCCCAGTCGCGCTAAGACCGGTCGCCCGAACGGCTTCGAGCAGGATCGGGCCGACGCTCGTAATGGGTGTGCGCAGCGAGAATGAAATCAAGACGAGGCTCGCGGCCAGGAGAATCGCGCCGGTGCTCGAATGGTACGGCGGCAAGGCTTCAGCGTAACGCGCGATGTCGTCCGTAGCGTCGACCGATAGCCCACCGGTGCCGCTCAGCGTGGCGTCCTGGTCGGCGGATGGATTGCCGCTATGTGAGGTCTCGGGTGATTTCATTCGAAAACGCAGGCTTGGGAGGGCTGGAGTTCGCTAGGTTTGCAGGTTGGTCTCGTCTACATTTTCAAGTTTTCGCGGCACCATCCGATCGAAAGACGACGGCTTTAACCACCATTCACCCTGGAATGCTTCCTTGAGGAACAATATCAGTTCGGTCACCTTGACAGGCACCCGTTTCGGAGACGGATACACCGCGTGTATTTCCTGATCCGGGAGCATGTGGTCGGCCATGATCTGGCGCAGATCGCCTGTGGCGATTGCCTCCGCCGCGACGTAATGCGGGACGATCGTGATGCCCAGGTCCGCGCGGGCAGCCGTGATCAGCGACGATAGGTTGTTCGATCGTAAGCGTCCGTTGAGAAACACCGAAACCCGTTCCCCGGACGGGGTGCGCATGCGCCAATAGTCATCCTCCTGAACGCTGCTATAGATTAGGCAGGCATGAGACGACAAGTCGGTATGGATTTTCGGTTCGCCGTGGCGTGTCAGATATGTCGGTGACGCAACCATGACCCACGGATTCAAGCCGAGGTAGCGCCCGCCCAGGGATGAGTCGGCAAGCGAGCCAAGCCGTATCGCGATGTCGAGGCCCAGCGCAATCAGATCGACATATTTGTCGTCGTGATTGAGGTCCACACGCAGGTTGGGATGCGCCTGCATGAATTTAACCAGGAGCGGAGAGATGATCCGCCGCCCGAACGTGAGTGAGGTCCCCACGCGAATGAGGCCCTCCACCTGCGTATGCCGCCCCAACACGACATCTTGTGCGGCTTCATAGTCACGCACGATGTCCTTGCATTTCTCGTAGTAGCGAGCGCCTATTTCGGTCACGCTGACCGCGCGCTGGTTTCGGTTGAGCAACCTTGCATTGAGCCTGCCTTCCATGGAATTGATATGCTTGGTAACGGTGGGCTGGGTCAACTTCAGTTCTCGGGCCGCCTTGGAAAAACTTCCCATCTCAACCACGCGCATGAAGATTTGCAGTTCCATGAGGCGATCCATGTCTACACTCCAATTGAGTCATTGTTAGATGGCTTTAGGCACCTGTGCGACGCTTTGCTGCGTTGCGCGGGCATAACTGTTATGCAATTCGCTCGCATTGTGGAGCCTCGGGGCTGGACTTAACATCCGGTAAAGCCTCAACCCACAAAACCGGAGAAGGTGATTGCCATGACCCGTATGACTGCCGCAGACGCTGCCGTATTAGTGATGGAAAAAGAAGGCATCACGCATGCCTTCGGGATTCCGGGCGCCGCCATCAACCCGCTGTATGCGGCCATGATGCGCCGCGGCAGTATCACGCATACGCTGGCGCGCCACGTAGAGGGCGCTTCACACATGGCTGAGGGGTATACCCGCGCTGAGCCCGGCAATATCGGGGTATGTATCGGTACCTCGGGCCCGGCCGGTACTGACATGATCACCGGTCTGTACTCCGCGCAGGCCGACTCCATACCCATTCTCTGCATCACCGGCCAGGCACCCCGTGCCCGTCTGTACAAGGAAGATTTCCAGGCGGTCGACATTGAGTCGATTGCCAAGCCGGTGACCAAGTGGTCGGTTACCGTGCGCGAGCCGGCGCTGGTGCCTCGCGCCTTCCAGCAGGCTTTTCATCTGATGCGTTCCGGGCGCCCGGGCCCCGTGCTGATCGACCTGCCGTTCGATGTGCAAATGGGCGAGATCGAGTTCGATATCGAGACCTACGAGCCGCTGCAGGTCTACAAGCCCCGCGCCACGCGCGCGCAGATCGAGAAAGCGCTGGCGATGCTCAACGAGGCCGAGCGGCCGCTGATCGTGGCGGGCGGAGGCATCCTCAATGCCAATGCGCCCGAATTGTTGGTTGAATTCGCCGAAGCGACCGGCGTACCGGTTATCCCGACGCTGATGGGCTGGGGCATCATCCCCGACGACCATCCGCAGATGGTGGGCATGGTCGGTTTGCAGACCGCGCATCGGTACGGCAACGCGACGCTGCTCGCGTCAGACTTCGTGCTGGGGATCGGAAACCGCTGGGCCAATCGTCATACCGGTGGCGTCGAGACTTACACGCAAGGGCGAAAGTTCGTACACGTCGACATTGAGCCGACCCAGATCGGCCGCGTGTTCTGCCCTGATCTGGGCATCGTCTCGGATGCACGCGCCGCGTTGGAATTATTCGTCGAGATTGCGAAGGAGTGGAAAGCGGCGGGCAAGCTCAAGGATCGCGGCGCATGGCTCGAGCAGTGCCGCGAACGCAAGCGCACGCTGCTTCGCAAGACGCATTTCGACGATGTGCCGGTCAAACCGCAGCGGGTCTACGAAGAAATGAACAAGGTCTTCGGTCAGGAGACCTGCTATGTCAGCACCATCGGCCTGTCGCAGATTGCCGCCGCGCAATTCCTGCACGTGTACAAGCCGCGTCACTGGATCAACTGTGGCCAGGCCGGCCCGCTCGGCTGGACCATCCCGGCCGCGCTGGGCGTCTGCGTGGCCGATCCGTCGCGCCAGGTGGTCGCGCTTTCGGGCGACTATGACTTCCAGTTCATGGTCGAAGAACTGGCGGTGGGCGCCCAGTTCAACCTGCCCTACATTCACGTGCTCGTGAACAACTCGTATCTGGGCCTGATTCGCCAGTCGCAGCGCGGCTTCAAGATGGACTACTGCGTGCAGCTGTCGTTCGAAAACGTGAACGCGCCAGAGCTCCGCGAGTACGGGGTCGATCACGTGGCGGTCGTCGAGGGTCTGGGGTGCAAGGCGATCCGTGTGTTCAAGCCGGAAGAGATCCTGCCGGCGTTCCAGCAGGCGCAGAAGTGGCTGAAGGAATACCGGGTGCCGGTGGTCGTGGAAGTTATCCTGGAGCGCATAACTAACATCGCCATGGGCACGGAGATCAACAACATCACGGAATTCGAAGATCTGGCCCAGGACCCTGCCACCGACGCGCCCACCGCGATCGGGTTACTGGACTGACAGCTCGCGAATGGCGCGAATGGCGTATTCGTAGCGAGGAGGCCGGAGCGCCGGATTGCACGGCTGTCCGGCTGCCCGGAGTCGAAGTGTAGGTCTGCAGCAGGTCGGTTATTTATGATCTGCATAACTAAATGTAGAGGGATGTCACTATGCCAAAGTTCGCGGCCAACCTAACGATGCTCTTCAACGAGGTCGACTTCCTGGATCGCTTTGGAGTTGCGGCGCGTGCCGGCTTCAACGGTGTCGAGTATCTGTTTCCGTATCCGTATCCGAAGGAGCAACTGGTCGAGGCGCTTGAACGGCACCAGCTCGTCCAGGTCCTTCACAACTTGCCCGCTGGCGACTGGGCCGCGGGCGAACGTGGCATCGCCGTGCTGCCCGAGCGCGTCGGAGAATTCCAGGACGGAGTGGGTGCCGCGATCGAGTACGCCACCGCGCTCGGCTGCAAGCAGGTCAACTGCCTGGCCGGCCTTGCACCGCAGGGGGCGGCCCCTGACAAGGTCTACGAGACCTTCGTCAGCAACCTGAGGTTCGCAGCGGACAAGCTGAAACAGGCGGGCATCCGCCTGCTGATCGAGCCGTGCAATACCCGTGACATTCCGGGGTTCTATCTAAACCGCTCACGGCAGGCGCTGGAGATTATCGCGGACGTCGGCTCGGACAACCTCGGGCTGCAGTACGACATTTATCACATGCAAATCATGGAGGGAGATCTCGCGCCCACCATCCAGCGCAATCTGCAGAGTATTGCCCATATGCAACTGGCGGATAACCCCGGGCGCAACGAGCCCGGCACGGGCGAAATCAATTATCCGTTCCTGTACCAGTTCATCGACAGGCTGGGCTACCAGGGCTGGATCGGCTGCGAATACAAGCCGGCTGGGACAACGAACGAAGGCCTGGGCTGGATCAAGCCCTATCTGAAGGCAACAGAAACCGGCAACGGGAGAGACGCATGAAGCCAGGATTGACCACCGACACACGTCGCAACCGCAATGCCAAGATCGTCGCCACGCTAGGTCCGGCGAGTGGAAATCGAGCCATCAT
>NZ_JBAUSA010000641.1:0-27182 GCF_049581465.1 Caballeronia sp.
TCTGCGCGCAGTCAAACGCCGGTGGAGGAAGAAGATGAGCAAGTTCAGCGATTACGAGGACAGGAAACAACCTGGCTTCGATATGAACAGCTTCGAGGGCGCGAACCAGGCCATCCCGATGAAGACACTCGTGATCTACTGCTTGGACCCTCGGGCGGTCGAAATCCCGCATGCGGTCGCCGAGTATTTTGGGGACGAGGTCTACCCGGGAGAAATCATCACCGACGAAAATGGCACTCGCGTTGGATCCACGCGAACATTGTTCACCGCGACCAACGCGGGTGGACGCGCCGCCTTTGCTCTAGAGGTCGTGGCGGCCATGGATTATCTATTTCATGTCCAGAACGTCGTTGTCGTTCACCACTCGTTCTGCGGTACGACGACCCTGACGCCGGAGTTGATGGTCGAGAAGTTTCATGATCATCATCACGCTGATATTTCGACGTTGTTCGATCACGATAGCCTCGCCATCATGGATTTCGAGGAGTCGCTCAACTATGACATCAAGTTGCTTCGTTCGAGCCCGGCAGTGCCGAAGCACGTCAAGCTCTACGGCTTCTTCTACGAAATCAGTTCCGGCAAGTTGACCGAGGTGGTGCGGGACATTCCTGCATAGATCGCTGTGTGAGCGATGGCCGACATGCGCATGCATCATCGGCCATGGAACGTCCGTTTTCGCGGCTAATCGCTATCGCCAACAGCTGTTATTGACCGGCAGCCGGCGACACTACGCTCGGTCGCGCCAGCGAATTGTTGTTTGGCCAAACGATGGGCTTCGAGCCATTCGCGCTAGTTGGCTGCCCCGAGTTTGCCGACGCGGCGGGCTTTCCACTGTCCGAGTTGGTGGTGCCTGGCGTGCCGTAGCCGCCCGCTGGAGCGACCGGCGACGTTACGCTCGGTCGCGCCAGCGAGTTGTTGCTCTGTGCATAAGCGCCGCCTGACAAAGTAAGTGCAGCGACGGCCGCGATTAATGTACTGGTTGCCTTGATCATGATCCCGTCTCCTTGATTGACCTGGAAATTCTACCTATCCATTCTAGGAAAACGGTTGCTTATAATTAAGCGCATTTTTCACAAGGGTGAATTTCTATTTTTGGGACTACCCCTAACGGGCGAGCCCAATCTTAGGCCGGCGCTCCGGCATTGCGTCGAATGCTTCGCTCAGTTCGCAGCCTTCGGCGCTATCGGTTCGAGCCCGGTTCTCTCAATCGCGGAGGCCGCATCCGGCGATGAAAGAAAACGGATCAGCGCCTCTGCGCCGTCTGGATTTTTGGCATGGGTGGCGATGCCCCCGGAGAACACCGTGTACCTTTGTACCTCCGCGGGCAAACTGCCGACCACCGTCACCCCCTTCACCGGCAACAGTTCGACGACCTGCTGAAATCCGATCTCCGCTTCGCCGTTCGCGACGACATTGGCGACCCGCTCGGCTGGGATCATGCGGCTCTTGCTCTCCACCCGCTCCTCGATACCGAGACGCGAGAACAGTTCGCTGCCGATATAGACGCCACTCGCGCTGTCCGGATAGACGATCGACTTCGCTGCGAGCAGCGTGTGCCTCAACGCTTCGACCGAGCTGATATCCGGCTTTGGCGCTCCCTCGCGAACCGCGATGCCGATCGCCGAGCGTGCGAATTCCACCTTGCTGCCGGACACGACGTCGCCAGCGTTGATCTCATCGTCAAGCGCATAGCCGACCACGATCAGCACGTCGGCCCACTCGCCGCGCGCAAGTCGCACAGGGATCGCATTCGCGGCCGTGCCCACCGCCGGCCCCCAGACGGTGACCAGCGTATCGCCGGTCGCCTCCTCGAATTGCGGGCCGAGTTCGCGATAAGCTGACGCAAACCCGCCCGAAATCATTACCTTGACTTCATCTGCCGATGCCGCGCCGCTGCCCAGTAATGCGCCCGTGACGCAGAGTACGAGTGCGTGAACCCTCAGCTTGCGGCAAGTCACGGCTGCACCCCATGTCGATCGGATGACCCAGCCCGGACATGCGTCGAGTCCGGACGTCACTTACGATGTTAGCCGACAGCGCGGCATCGCGTGCTGTACCCATGGCTCGCCAATTTGGAGTGCCGCGACGCGGCGGTTTGCGTGACTATTGCCCGTTTCGAGTAGCACGGTCTCCTTCGACATTCGCGTCTTCACGGCATTCATAAGCGCCTTCGTTGGTATTGCCATACCAACGCTGCCCCTTGAAGTGATACACGCCTGTTTTTGTATTGACCCATACAACAGTATCTTTTGGGCAATGCTGCTTGGCTTCCTGCTCACTCTGGAATTGCGGGGCGGATTGCGCATAGACCGCATTTAGAGGTAACAGACACGACGCTAATAACAAAAGGGCATGCAGAGCAGGTTTTCTGAAAATTCCTAGCAACACGATACCCCTTTGGTTTATTTGCCTTGATGGCGGCTTTTCGAGGGGAGATGGCCGAACCTTCGCCGACAAGCTCGCCGGTTCCCAGCATCAATCCTTCAAGTCTGGGTAGAGCGTGTCGCGCGGAAAGAACATGCGCGGGTCAAAAGGTGGCATCACCACGGTCGCGCCTGCCGGAGTAAGGCGGACGTCGCAGGTCTGATCGAGCCGCTTGTCGCGCCTGTAAATGAACGCACCCGGGCCGCCATCACATTCGGCAGTGTGTTCGAAGAGACGAACTTCACGCCCGTCCGACATGGATCGCGTAATGACGAACCCGTCGGCATGGGCTAGTGTTGCGCCGGCGATGGCAGCTACTGCGATTGCGACTTTCGCTATCTGCATGATAGGACCCTCCGGGTCAGGTTGCCGCCGATGGGCTAAGCCGTTGCGAATGCGACTATTCTAGATTGTGCTGCTTTCAAAATTCCACCATCGGTCCTTGCGACCGGCTTTCCACAGAAGAAAGTGCGCGCGTCGATCGATGCGGTCAATGCATAGTGGCAAAGAGTAAGGGTGCAACTGTCCGACCCGACTTCATGACGGTAACTAGCCCGTTGCCGCCCGACTCCCGGTAAAGAAATACGAAGGTGAGCCGTTAACAGCAAAGACTAAGCTCGCTGCATTTTGTTGCTGGTGCATGCCCCAATACATATTCGAAAACGAAGCCCTAAGTCGGATAGTGCACAACTACATGTCGCGGGTCGGGCGCGCTTCAATGACAAGGTACATCGACACCGGCTAATCGAGCCTGTTCCGGTATATTCGTGGCTCGCCAATTCGAACAAGCGCACGCCACGGGGAAAGGACATAGGCGCCAGCAACAAGCTGTGTCCAAAGTAGTCACCGGTTTAGCGCTCAAGACCCTATGCCCGCCTTCGATCTCCGCACCGTTCTCCTGATGTCGTCCGTCATGCCCGGACTGATGGCTCTAGTCATGTTTTCGATGGGGCGCAGTTTTCCCACGAACATCCGCGGCGTCGGCAATTGGGCATGCGGTGCGTTGATTGTCTCGGTTGCTTCTATTCTCCTCGCGCTGCGCGGCGGCGTTCCCGACTGGCTTTCGATCATCGGAGGAAACTGCGGCATGATCGTGAGCACCGGGCTCTGGCTGATCGGCAGCCAGCGCTTCTTCGGTCGGCCGCCGTCGTGGCGCTTTGTCACCCTCATGCTTGCAATCGGCGCAATCGGCGAGAGCTGGCTGACCTGGGCGCAACCATCCGCCGCTGGACGCGCACTGTGCATCAATGTGATCCTCGCGCTTATCTATGTCCGCCAGACCTTCGTGATGCTGCGCGATGGGCGACATGATTCCAGCGCGATGTTCGTGGGCGCGTTGTTTCTGATCCAGACAGCCGTCACGGTCCTGCGTGTTGTCACGTCGATAGGCTCAGGATTCGCTGCGACGGGGCTATATGCTCGCGGTTTCGTTCAGACTCTCTATCTGGGCACTGGCGCCATCCTGTCCCTCATGGCCACGGTCGCCTTCATGCTCCTTGCGATGAACCGGCTGCGCGTGCAGCTTGAGCAGCAGGCGCTCGCCGATCCGCTGACGGGCCTGCTGAATCGCCGTGCGTTTCTGAACGCGCATCGGGAAGAGCGAGAGAAGATGATGCGCACGGGTGGGCGACTGTCGCTCCTGCTGATCGATCTCGACCACTTCAAGACGATCAATGACACTTACGGCCACGTGAAAGGCGACGAAATCCTTGTCGACTTTTCAGAACGCGCTGCCGCGATCCTGACACGGCACACTCATTTCTCCCGCTGGGGCGGAGAAGAGTTCACCGTACTCGTGCCCGGCTCACGTCCCGAGGACGTTTTCGATCTGGCAGAAGCCCTGCGCTCAAGGATCGCGCTCAACGACAATCCCTCTTTGCCGGCCTATACATGCAGTATTGGCATCGCCTATACGGCCGGCGGGGATGCGACGATCGAGCGCCTGGTGAAGGACGCGGACGAAGCGCTGTACCGCGCAAAGCGCAACGGTAGAAACTGCGTCGAGCTCAGCGATCAGGCAATCATGGTATAGCTCGGGAACTCACGCATGGCATATTGCGATGATTTCACGGCTTGATGCTTCTTGAAACGGAGTGCCGTTCCAATCCCCGAACCATTCAACATTGTGGAATCCTACCTTGTGTCCATCGGCGGCGAGGAGCAGTGCAAATGTTCCGGTACCGCATCCCACGTCCAGGACCTTCCGCGGGTTTGAAACTCAGCCGTTCGGTGCGAATTATCCGGCCGTTTCTTACCGAATCAAACCGCGAGTCGAGCGAGCAAGAAATTCGTAAAAGGGCTTAACCTCGACGTGAGCCGTTGCAATCTCAGCGATCTCCGGCTTCACCTCATCAACTGTCTTCCCGCTCCGGTAAAGCAGCTTGTAGGCTTTTCGAATGGCTTGTATTGCCTCCTTGCTGAAGCCGCGGCGCTCTAGCCCCGTGGTGTTCACTCCGATCGGTGAAGCGTGATTACCTTGGGCAATGACAAACGGCGGCACATCTTGCGCGACACCAGAGCAGCCTCCCACCATAACGTGCGCTCCGATGACGCAGAACTGATGGACCGCGCACATGCCACCGATGATCACGTGTTCGTCCACGATCACGTGACCGCCTAGCGTTGCATTGTTGGCCAGAATGCAATGATCACTAATTGTGCAATCGTGAGCAACGTGAGCGTTGACCATCAGGAGGTTGTCGTTTCCGACCTTCGTTATGCCTCCGCCTTGGACCGTGCCGCGATGGATCGTGACACTCTCCCGGATTCTGTTGCGATCGCCGATTTCCACGAGCGTCGGCTCTCCGGCGTACTTCAGGTCCTGGTTGTCTTCTCCGATCGTGGCGAACGGGTAGATTATGTTGTCTCGGCCAATGCGGGTATGTCCGCTTACGACGACGTGAGACTTGAGTACGGTACGCTCACCAATCTCGACATCGCCGCCGATGCAGCAATAGGGACCAATGCGGACGCGAGCGCCAATGACAGCACCCTCTTCAATAACTGCGGTCGGATGGATGACAGCCGTTTTATCGATCACAAATATAGCCTCTCAGGAATGCCAGCGTTGGACTTGTAGTTCAAATCGAATGCTGGAGCAGCAAGCTGCAATTCACTTCACTGGACGATTATAGGGGTCTTTATTGTCGGTCGCCGTTGACCTTTCAACGTAATGACGGGCCCTGCAGGGTCGCAAAGCACTCGTCCGTCGATACGATGACAAACCCTTGTTTGCGATAAAAGGTCAGCGCCGGCTTGTTACAGAGAAAGCACGATAACGTCACGAACTTTCCTGTCAGAGAAGCCCTTTGCGTTATCGACTGCATTACCTTGCCTCCCACTCCGCGTCGACGATGGGCGGGTTGAAGCAGCAACAGCGACAGATGCAAAGAATCAAGCTCGCTCTTTTGCGACACGTACCCGACGGCCTGCGCTCCCACCAAAATGACAGAAAACGCTTCGTCGGGATACGACGCGTCAAAACGTGATTGTTGAAAGCTTTCGACCCACCCAAAAGTCTGGTCAATGAATTCGAACAGGGAGAGTTTGTAGAGAGCAAAAAGGTCGGAACGGTCGATGGGATAGTCCGACAGGGGAGATAAGCGCACCGCCGTGATTTCGTTCATCACTGGTGTCAAACCCGGAGAATTCTCAGAGTCCATCGTTTTTCCGTTTTAACTGCGTGTTCAAGACCCGGCATCGGATCACGTGGGGACGTGGATCGTCTCTAGACTCTGTTCGTACTCTTGACGTAACAGACCGAACTGAACGAGGTCATGATATTCGCCACCCCAGTAGCCTGCTTGGCGTGCGCGGCCTTCCTCGACAAATCCGAGTGCGCGTAAGAGTCTGATTGATGGTTCGTTCAGAGGGTGGATGTCGGCACTGATTCTATTGACTTTCATTTCGTTGAAGCCGTAAGAAAACGCCGTCAACAGTGTCTCTCGCATGAAGCCGGCGCCCTGCGCCGAACGCGCGAGTTCATATCCGACCACGCAGGTCTTCCAGTTGCGATTCCATTTGAAAAGACCGCATGTCCCAATCAGTGCGCTATCGGAGCGCCTTTCGATCCCCCATCGCGTTCCGGGGTCTGGCATTTGACGCCAGCCCGCGAATACCTCGATGAGCTTCTCGGTTTGGCTCAAGTCCGAAAAGGGATCTGTGCCAAACCAACGAAGATTGTCTGCATCGCTATGGATAGCAAAGAGTGCCGAAGCATCCTCTTGAACAATCTCGCGCAACAGCAGTCGGTCTGTCTGCAACTCGGGAAACCGGTTCATTGATCTTCTATTTTGGATTTTGGATCCCCTATGATCCCATGCGAAACTTTAAGCGACTAGGGGCCGCCCTCGAACTCGTGGAATTTCCGTGGTCGGCTAAGGTAGACGGCGCGGCATCTTCGCAGAGCCGACGTGGGAGCCTCCCGCGCCTAGTCCTTGATGGCCGAACAAGTGGCGCGGACGTAGTACACAAGCCCGAGCCTTCCGAATGAACAGGGCGTGGCAACCCGACGCAAACGTTCACTCGCTATGCACAGCGAATGCTTGTGCGGTTCCAACGCGCGATTCCCTGGCACTGTTACTCGGCGTCGCTCGGCATGCTCGCCGCAGACCACCCAGATCGGGTAAGCGCCAAGACGGTCGTGTTCCAAATGCGGCCTTTGAATGTACGGTTGCCGACACGCTCAGCGCTTACGGTCATGCCGATTGCTTCGCAAAGCCTGATCGCCGCCCGGTTGTCGGAAATGGTTTCAGCGTAGATATGCGCCAACTTCAACTCGACGAAGCCGAACGCCAGGATCGCGAATGCAGCGGCCTTCGCTGCACCGGTGCCGTGCCATTGCCGGCCAATTTCGCAACCTATCGAGGCGGTTCCTGGAGACTCTATGCGAATGCCGCACGTACCCATCAACTCTCCCGCCTCGGATTCCACCGCGAACTGGAACTTGGTCCGGGGCAGGGCCTCTGCCTGCTCGATGAACATATGCAAAAGCTGCCCCGCGCGTTCGACGGATGAGTCTTGCTCGCTATAGAAGCGTTGCATCTTCGGATCGCTTCGGAGGCGCTGAAACGCAATCAGATCAACAGGTCGAAAATCTCGAAGAATCAACCCGCCGGATCTTAAGGGAAGCATATTTTTGTCTGTGGTTAGAATGGCAAGCGGGCGGCTCGTCGTGTGCATGCTTGAGTGGCCGCAAAATTCGTCAATCCCGTGCGACCATCACCGCGTTCTTGTGTTTGACGCCGCCAAGCTCATTTCTATCGCTCTCGGGCAATGACGCAAGACGGAATAGCGTACTTTGTTCTTATCGAATGCGTAGCTTTCATCTTGTTCTATTTCCCTTTTCGATGGTGGGACGCTTTCCCATTTCGATGGGTCGCATTTCATAACCGAGTCCCTCGTACAAGCGGACAAGCGTTGAAAAACGCTTTCAAGGCGGTCGACACGTAGTTTGCCGCTTATCATCGATAATCGAAAGAACAAGCAACTATTCGACGTGTAACTTTCGCCTCTACCAAGAGGGTCGGCGAATATGAAATCAGCTCGTCTCCGATCGATATCCCGCGACGCTGCCGGCGCCCTTGCCGGTGCATTGACCGTCGTTCCTATTATCCTCAGTTGTGGCGCCGTGCTGTACGAAAGCATGGGCCCGGCCTGGGTGACAGCGGGCATATCGGCTGCCTTTGTCGCGGCCGTGGTGGCGGCCATCGTCACGGCGCTGCTGGGCAAGACGCCGTTGCACATGAATTCACCGAAAACCACGCATGCGGCCATTTTGTCGGGGTTGATCGCAAGCGTGGCAACGGATCCATCGTTTGCAGTCGCCAACGCCAGTGGGGGCGCCGCGCTCGTACTGGTGGCGTCCACCGCATTGCTGGTTTCCGGCATCGTCCAGGCCATTCTGGGCGCGTCCCGCCTCGGCTTGCTCGTCAAGTTTGTTCCGTATCCGGTTCTCGCGGGCTTCATCAATGGGTTTGCAATCCAGATCATCCTGAATCAACTACCCCGCGCCCTGAATATCGATGGGCCGAAAGAACTGCTGCGGGCGTTCAATGGCACGGTGCCGATCAACTGGTGGGCTCTGGGATTCGCCCTCGTGTCGGGTGGATTCGCTATGCTGGCGAAAAAAAGAAGCGGGCCCATCCCGGCGGCATTGATCGGCCTCTTTGCCGGGACGACACTTCAGATGCTGTGCTTGCGGTTTGTTCCCAACGAGGACCTGGGCGCCACGATTGGAACGCTACCGCCCGGCATACCGCTGATCTTGCGCATCGGCGACATCCTTGACTTCGTCGGCTCCGCAAGCTTTCGGAATCACGCGGGGGTGATACTGGCGACCGGCATCACGATCGCACTCGTGTCGTCGATCCAGTCCCTGCTGAGCATCTCGAGCACCGAACAACTCTTTGGGGCTCGCCACAACAGCAACCGCGAGTTGGTCGTGCAGGGCGTCTCCAACATCGCGTCGGCGTTATTCGGCGGCGCGCCGAGCGGCGGATCGCCCAACATTACCCGCATCGTCCATGCAAGCGGAGGACGTACAGGGTTTGCCAACCTCGCGTACGCATGCGCGCTGCTGGCGCTGTCCTATGGCTTGAACCGGGTTGTCGGCCAGATTCCACTCTCGGTCATGGCCGGCGTTGTGATCGTGACCAGTGCGGAGGCGATGGACCAGTGGACCCATCAACTGCTGGTAATCTTCATATTTTTTTTGGCTTCGGGCGTATGGGTCTCATGGGTTCCCTCACGTTCGAGGCTGTAAAGTCAGTCGTCTTCGACGCCATCACGTCCTCAATCATGCCCCAAGGCCCGCGAGCATCACGCGCTACGCGCGCGAGCCCCATGCCCGCACTCCCGACAACCCCGTTTCAAGAGTTATAGACAGCATGAAAAAGATTCTCTTCGCACTTCTCTCGACGATTTCGATTTCCGCGTTCGCCACGCAACAAGCCATCACTGGCACCAACCTGTTGGGAACCGGCAAGGCGCATGTAATTTCTGACGCCAGCTCGGGCGGTAGCGGTGGCGGCCAAGACCGGCGCCGCGAAAACCTGTCCATCCAGATCACCGATTCGCACGGGCCGGCCACCGGCGCCAAGTGCACCCTCACCAATGACAAGGGCAATTGGTCGACCACGGCGCCGGATACGGTATCGGTCCTGCGCTCTGCGGGCGACCTCACCATCGTCTGCTCGAAGGAGGGTTACAACGCGTACACCCTGGTTCTTAGCCCCGGTACCACACAGGTCCAGCCGCCTCACTTCCGCTTCTCGTCCGACTCCGACGACAGCGACGATGCGGTCACGGTGCCGTACTACAACGTGACGATCACCCTGAACCTCACAGCCGCCGTCGCTCCGCAGGCGTCTAACTAATTGCCGTTTCTGTCTTAGCCGCACCCCAGATAACCTCTCTCTACCCGGCTCGCCTGCCGGGTCTTTTTTTGGGGAGGCTGAACACGGTTGAGAATTGTGGCGCTAGGGACGCTGAGATTCCGGTCGCCCGAGTGAGCGCCATACACAGTCGCTGGACTTTCCTACGAGCACACGCGAAAACGTCATGCCACAAGCCATGCACCTATAGTGCTCAACTGCCGGCACGCCGCAAAGATCCCCCACCCCGAGAAGCGCTAGCCCTTGGCCAATACGCGCCACGGACGGGCGACCATTAAGATCCGAACACGATTCGCAGAGTGGCATTGCTGGCCCCCCAATTTGCTTGTAACCGAATACGGCGCGTCTGGGATTTCTCGGCACAGGCGCCGAGAGGCCACAATGTCAGGATAGTCGGAAAAATGGTGCGTAACAACAATGCTGTTGACCGCCGGAAAGTTGGCAAGGCGATTCCGAGCGCTCGCGCTGCATCCAGGCCACGAGAAAACTTGAAGACTAATCGGCCAGGCGTGACTGTCAGCGCCCCCGACCGTTAAGGGGGCGCGATGGCCGACTCATCGTTGGCCGAAAGTGCCTAGACATTGGCGCATCCAAATGCTGGCCAACGACGTAACTTCTTGATTAGGTTGCTCGTGGCAGGACACGGCCCTTCGCGGGTCGGGCCAAGCATTGTTTCTGCCAGCCATTCCTGGGACCGGCTGCACTAGCACGGTCCAGCGGACGCGGATGTCTGCGCATTACAGGACAGACGTCATGGTTACTTATCCCAAGAGGCTGGTCTTTGCAGGCATCTTCGTAGTGGCACTCGCGGTTACTTCATATCTGCCTCGACTGGTGCAAAACGCCCGTCATAACGATCAGTCAGTAAGCGACGGCTACGATAGTTCCGGCTTTGTCGGCGGCGCGCCGGACGGGTCCCGGACGTCCGCGGTCAAGCAGCCGCCCAAGCATTCCGACGCCTCGCCGGCGCAAATCCTTCAGGCGGTTCGCGACAGCCTGCGGCGCAATGACCTTGAATCGGCCGAAGTGCTGCTGGGCGCGGCACGCGCGCTTGACATCAACAACGAACAGGCTATCGCGCTCCAGCACGATCTGGATGCGCGTATGACGCAGAAGCAAACCGCATCACCGGCAGCACCCGGAACGGAAGTGATCACGATACCGCGACCTGAAACCCGTTCCATTCCCCGGAGCGCCCGCACGATCAATTCGACCGGGCAAGCACGGGAACCGACCAAGCGCGTACCGCTGCACGAACGCGAGGCAAACGATATGCGTGCCGACCTGGCCGCGGCCAGGAATACGCCGGCCGAAACGGCCGCTCCGATTGCGGAGGTGATCGAGAAGCCCATCCCCTCGGAAGGGGTGGCGCCCGCGGTCCATGCCGCGCCTGAAGTCGTGCCTGCACCGGAACTGCCACCAGCAGCGGCACCAGCACCTGTGATTGCGTCCCTGCCGGTCGTGCAACCGACCGTACGGCCCGAGCCTGCGCCAGTGGGACCGTCGCAAGGTCCTAAGACCCGCGAGCAGGTTCGCGCGGAACTGGAGCGTGCACGCGCCGACGGCAGCCTTTCCCGCTTCGGTAATCCCGACCCCGCCGGTCCGGGCGTTGAAACGATTTCGAAGGTGCCGCCGGTTCAGGAGAGCCGCTAAGGGACGACCGGTTCTCCGCATCGGCGATCGGCACGAGCCGCGCGCAACCGTCAATAGATGAGCGTCGTCATGCTCGGCGCCCATGCAGCTTGTCTGCTACGCCAAGCTTGCTCATCAAGGCTTCCGAAGAGATATTCGGCGGGGTGATTTCGATCTGCGTCGCAGGCCGCACAGTCCTGTGTTGCCGGCGCCGCAGTATCGGCCGATTCGCTTTGAGCTTGGCGGTAGCGATGGCGATGAGGAGCACCGCTGCGATCGTCAGCAAGTCGGCCAATAGCGCGACAGCGACCGCTTGCGTGCGTGTATGAAAGGCAGGCGCCGCGACCTGAAGCACGGTGTGGGCAACGATCGAAATGAGCGTTCCCCAAACGAAACAGGTCACTCTCTGGCGACCGACCGTGACCACGGGCGGTAACGCCGAGGCCAGCCGGTCGATCCACCCCAGCCGGCTCAACTGGGCGACCAACCAGACGACCGAGACGAAGCTGACGACTCGCAGGGAACTCAGGTTCTGTTTCAAGTAGCTTGGTTCGGGCTGGTCCTCAATCAGCAACTTGTAAGCTGCGAAAGCCAGCGCCACGGCGAGCGCGATCCAGGTCAGCCGCAGTCCGGGACGCGAAGCCTGGAACACCACGGACACCGGATGCAGCCGGCACAGCGTGCCAAGCATGAACATCAACTGCCACGCGAACGGATCGAAGGACCCGTGGATAGGGGCAGCGCCTGGCAGCAGATGCGCAAGCGCCGGTGCGCACAGCCACGACGCCAGGCTCGCCAGTAGGCTGGTTGCCGGCAAGCGGCGAACCACCGGCGCTACCAATGGCACGCACGGCGCGAACCCGATACACATCGGCAGCACCGCAGCCAGATCAGGCTGGCAACGTCGCGTGGCGATATTAAGCAGGGTCTGGATCGGCCGGACCAACAACAGTGGCGCATGGGTGTAGGTCAGTACCGGAGTGTGGATGTGCAGCACAACTATCGCCAGGCCGCAAAGCCCCATCAAAGCGGCCGTCAGGAGAAAGCCACGATGAATTTCTCCGTCGGGTTTTAGAAAGAAAAGGCGGCCATGCGCTTGCGTTACACGACCGCTCGCTGTCATCGCGCAGTAAGCAGCGGCGCTCGCATAGCCGCCGAGAAAGACGAAGGCCTCGGCTGCGTCGAAAAATGCATAGGTGTGCAGTGCCAGATGCGAGAGCCCCGCCGGCAAAATCGTTAACAGTCTTTCGCGAAGGAGTCGACGAGCTGTTGCTAGGGGAGGGGAGAGAGACACAGTGAAAGCGGTCTGAAATGTATCGAGGAGTACTCGATTCATCGGGAGAAACGCTGGCCGGTTTCTGGCGACTCAGGTCATTAGGTAAAGTGTACCTTGAGGTGCAATGGCGATAGGAAACACTATGCGCAATATGTAGCGATTAGCGCGGGCATTGCTTACTATAGGGAAAGCGTGCCGTAACGAACTTTTTCGAAGATGGGGCGAATGAAACACGACAACGTTGGGGCGGGAAGTGAATCATTGCCGGACTCGGTCGTTTATGTGGTCGACGACGATGAATATATTCGAGGGGCGCTAACCTCTCTGCTCATGTCAGTCGGAATTCACGTGCGGGCGTTCGGATCGGCCGACGACTTTTTAGCCACGGAGATGCCGGACGTGCCGAGTTGTCTCATTCTTGACGTTCGGCTACGAGGCTCAAGCGGCCTGACCCTGCAGCAGACGCCATTTAAAGAAAGTGTTCGATTTCCCATCGTATTCCTGACCGCGCACGGTGACATCGATATGTCCGTCAAGGCCATGAAGGCGGGTGCTTTCGATTTCATGACCAAGCCTTTCAAGGATCAGGACCTGATCGATACGATCGCCGCCGCCCTTAAAAAGGATTGCGAATTGAAGCGGCAGGAAAGGATCGTTGCGGGCATCCGTCAAACCTACGATTCGCTGACAACGCGCGAGCGGGAAGTCATCAGGCTGGTCGCCGACGGTTTGTTGAACAAGCAGATCGCCGACCTCCTGTGTCTTAGCGAGGTGACGGTCAAGATCCATCGGGCGCAAGCCATGCACAAGCTGAACGCGCGCTCAGTGCCCGATGTCGTCAAGAAGTTGCAGCAGGTGCCGCCTGTCCACCAAGGCGCCAGATAGACTTTTCTGCATTCAGTGCGCCCGTTGTGGCCGCGATCTTCAGCGCCGGGATCGATCCCGGCTAATACGAACTGTCGCTAAAACCATTCGAAGGTCTTATTGTCGCCTTGTCCGTAGGCCTATAGTGTCCCTGAAGGATTCTATCTTGCTGAGTCCTTTCGTTGGCCAGCGGACTTCAGATGAGATCAAAGCGCTCTTCTACAGTTATTGGGGTGGTGGACGACGACGAATGCGTCCGGATGGCTGCGTCCAGTTTGCTTCGTTCGGCGAACTGGAAAGTCATTCCCTTTGCGTCCGCCCACGATCTTCTAGCGGACACGCGCCGGTCAGAACTGAAGCTCGTTGTCGCGGATATCCACATGCCGGGCATGGACGGTTTTGAGCTGTTTGAGTCGATCAAGTTATGGAAGCAGCCCATTCCTGTCATTTTCATTACCGCCTACGCGACGCAGGACCTTCTCGATCGAGCCAGTGCCGGCGGAGCCGCCGGTTTCTTCTCAAAGCCACTGGACGACGCGCGACTGCTCGCGCGCATTGGCGAAATAGTGGGGAAGTAACCTGAGCGAAAGTCCATCGCAGGCCTCACGCGAGGTCGGCCAAGGTGCTGTCACGCCGCCGCCTGGATTAAAGCATCCGAACGTATTAGACGGACATGCGGCCGCACAACGCATCACATCACATGGAACGATGGAATAGCGCGGCGTTCACGCTTACGCTTCAATCCTCGGCCGAAGGTTAAAACGACTCTTCGCTAATTCTGATACCGCCTTAGACAGCGTGCGTGCCAAAAGCAAACATGCAACTTTGGCTACACGCGCAGACGAGCCCTTGGGATTTTGTCATCTTCGACAGTGCTGAGCGGCTGGATACTCTCCTAGTGAATTTGCCTGTGAGGTGCGAGATGGATCAGCTTTACATGTTGCGTGCATTCGTTGCGGCTGCGCGGTATCAAAGCTTTAGCAAAGCCGCCGAATCCTTGAACGTGACCACCGGGTCAATATCGAAAGCGATCGCCAAGCTCGAAGGATGCATCCACACAAGGGTCTTGCTCAGGACGACAAGGTCAGTCTCTTTGACAGAAGCGGCACAACCGTATTATCTGAGTTGCTGCCGTTTGCTTGAAGAACTTGATGAAGCGAACCGTCGCATTTCGCAGGAACATGAAGTCAACGGCGGAAGGCTGCGGCTTGTCGTGCACCCCATGCTGGTGAGCGAAAGGTTCTCACGATTGGTGCGGGGCTTTCACGCCATTGCGCCCAATGTGAGTCTCGTTGTTTCCGTTCAGGATGGCGGCGCGAATCTGTATGACGGACGCTTCGACATAGCGATTCTTCCGCCTCATCTTGTGGAGCAATCCGCCGTGATTCGCCGCACGCTGTGCAAGTCGCCGCGCATTCTCGTCGCTTCACCCGCTTATCTGGAGCAATACGGTACGCCCGAAACTGCTTCGCAGCTCGACCGTCATTTTCTGCTGATCGACCCTGAGTCGAGGAAGAAGAGCGCGGATTTCGTCGATCTGCGTGAGAGTGGCAGAAGAGTAAGCGTGTTTCCCATGTCGTCGATGGACGGCAACGAAGTGTTGCTGCGGGCGGCGGCGCTCACCGGGACCGGCATTGCGACGTTACCTGAAACCATGGTTCGCGACGATATCGTCATGGGACATCTCGTGCACATCCTGCCGGAATGCACGACATGGGACAGCGACGTTGAAATATGTCTCTTCTATTTGCACCGGGAACTGCTTCCGGTAAGACTAAGGACATTCGTGGATTTCTGCGCCGAGTTTTTCAGGGCGCCGGCCCGACCGGGTCCCCATGATGCGATCAGGGTTTCGCAACCCACGAGCCGCAATGAAGACCTCGCAATGATGTCGTGAGGGTTTGCCGCCGTGGTTGTTCACCGCACAGTGCGTTTTGCTTAGTCGCTACCCGAGTGCGATCAGTTACCTTGCGCAGGCAACGTGAACTGAAAGGTGGCGCCCCCGGGAGAGTTCGACGTCACCCATAACCGTCCTTTGTGACTTTCCACGATCGAGCGGCAGATCGGCAGTCCCATCCCCAAGCCGTCGGGTTTGGTCGTAAAGAATGCATCAAAGACGCCTTCCAGCTGTTCGGCGTCAAGGCCGGGTCCAGAATCCTCCACGGCAACGCAGAGTTCGTTGGCGTCCGTCTTGCTGGTTCGAATCAATAGCGTTCGCTTGGTAGAGCTCGTTGCGCTCATCGCCTCAAGGGCGTTGATCATCAGGTTGAGTATCACTTGCTGCAGTTGTACCCGATCGCCCTGGATCTGCGGCAATGCATCAACCAGCTGGACGCTGAGCTCGACACCGCGCTTGCTGGCCTCACTTCGCATGAACGCGGTCAACTCGAGAATTGCTTCGTTGATGTCGAGGCCGTCTATTCGCTGCGGTTCCTTTTTAAAGAGGGCACGGGTTCGGTCGACGATCGTATTCGCGCGGCCGCTATTCGCGACGATGCGATTGAGCGCCTGACGCACTTCGTCGAGATTGGGCGGGCGGGCTGCGAGCCAGCGCAGGGCCGCACTGGCGTAGGCAACCGTTGCGGTGATGGGTTGCTTCACTTCGTGAGCAATCGATGCCGATAGCTGGCCCATGGTCGCCACGCGGTTCGAATGCGCCAGTTCCATCTGGAGTTCGAGATATCGTCGTTCGCTGTCGTGCACTTCCTGTTGTGCCCGCTTCTGCTCGGTCAGGTCGAGTATGAAAGCGACGCCCTGACCCGCGCGGTCGCCGAACGCTGCCGGTCCAATCAGCACAGGCACCCGGCGCCCATCCTTGCGCAAGTATTCTTTCTCGAAGGGTTTGGCGCTTCCAGTAGCCTTCAGCTCGTCCTTCGCCAGTTCGTCCCGGTCACGCCACTCAGGCGGAGTCAGATCGGGCCACTGAATATGTCCTGAGAGCAGATCTTCCCGGCTGTAACCCACAATGCGCAGAAAAGCATCGTTCGCTTCGATGACGTGGCCCTGAAAGTCCCAAATGTGGATCCCGATGATGTTGGAGTCCACCAGGCGCCGAACCCGTGCCTCGCGCTCTTGAAGATCGGCATAAAGACGGGTGTTCTCCAGCGAAATGGCCGCCTGTGACGCGAGCAGATCGAGCAGGGCGGAGCGGCGCGCCGTAAAGACATGCGAAGTGGCCGTGTTCTCGAGATACAACAGGCCGCCGAGTTTGCCCTGCCTGACAAGGGGCAGGCAGAAAACCGAGCGCGTTGCTCCGCTAGCCAGGTAGCTGTCCTGAGAGAACATATTGGGCATCAAGGCATCGTCGATGATGACGCTCTTTTGCGTGTGGATCACATAACGCAGAAGCGTGGCGGGGGCGGCCGAAGTGGCAAGCGGTTCCCGGTTCAACTCGATCCCGTTCCCATTGATGTGCGCCTCGGCCTCGATCCGGTAGCCGTCCGGCTGCTGCGGCACGACTAACAAGCCGCGATCGGCGCCCGCGGTCTGCAGCGCGATAGTCATCAGGCGCTCGATCAGGCCGCTCAGCTCGATCTCGCTGGAAAGGGCTTGAGAGGCCTTGAGCAGCGTCGCGGCGTCGAACTGCCGCCAATCGAAGCTGAGGGTCGACAAAGCCTTGCTCCCGTCCTGATTGGCGAGGCGGGGGAACTGCTCGTCGAGTTGTGCGACTTTGCCATCCGCGCCCCAAACCGCGAAGCAATGACGCGCGTTGCGCAAATACGCGTCGGCGCTCGTCCTTAGACTTCTGTCCAGATAGAAGCGGCCGGCAAGTTCGTTTGCGATGGCTTCGTGGTGTAAGAAGCCATTTTCATGAGCGGAGTGGACGGCCTCTTCGTACAGGCGCATGGCGTCGAGATCGCGGCCCTCAAGACGCGCGAGCTCCGCGCAGACAAGCGCATAGCGGTTCTGATAGTTCTCTGGGCAGTGCGTGGCCCACATCTCGAACTTCTTGAGTTTCGCTGCAAGAATGTGCCCGTAGGCCTGCTGTTCCTCTTCCGACGCCTGCGGATAAAGGGCCGTCAGGGTAAGCACATGAAAGAAGTGATAGGTCGGCTCGATTGCCAGCGCCATGACTGAACTGAGGACCGCCTCCGCCCGGTCCGCCGCTTCCAACGCGTCGGCATACCGGCCATCAAGAAATGCAAGCATGACCTTGATGATGCGATATACGCCGATAGCGCACCCGAAATTTGATTTGATGATGGCCTCGAAGCAAACTGCTTCGTCGAACGTATCATCGTTCAACTGCAACGTTTCGGTGGTCTTGCCCCGGAGACTGACGACGAATTGCCGCTCGACCCGGATCAACTCGTACACCGCGTCGTTGTGGCTCTCCCGCGCGAGCGCCGCATACTTTTCCGCCAGCGTCTGCACGTCCTCAAGGGCGCCCCCTTTTTCGATCGTCTGCCAGACCGCGTTGAATGCGACGTTGCCTGCAAAAACGAGGTCGCCCACTTCCAGGCACGCAGCGGTCGCCCGTTCGAGAACCGGCAGATTAGTCGCAATGTGGCGACGCCAGAAATTCACATGGGCGCCGTACAGGTGAAGCAGCTTTCCATTCAAACGGCGATTGCCAAACTTGTCGTTCAGCTTGATCGACATTTCTGACACCTGCACCGCAGTGGGGATATCGCCGATAAGAGAGACCAGCATCACCGCGTAGTTACCGTAGGCAAAGCTGGAGTTTTCGGTATTGCCGTGCTGCAACGAGAGGTTGACCGCCTTGAGGGTGATAAGCGGGTAGAACGCGGGCCGTGCGGCAAAGGCGCAGTTCATCGCCTGAAGGAGAAGGTTGACGATCGCAAGGATCGCAGGATCCGTGGCTACCGGCGCCTCGACCAGTTCGGCGATAGGACGCCCGGCCTGATTGACGCGAACGTCCCGAAATGCGACGTCGACGGCCGTCTGGATGTCCTCGTCGGTCTCAGGAAAGACGATGTTGAAATCGCGCAGCGCCGTGAGTCCGACAGCGAAGCTCTCGTCATATCTTCCGGCGAGTTGATACAACTCTATCCGCAGGCTGAAGACCTTCGCACGATCTAGATTCGAACGCGCTCTCGCGAGCATCATGTCGGCCAGCGCATCGGCTTTCGCAAAATCGCCGGCCAGATATTCACATTCCGCGAACGCGAGATAGAGGTCGAACGTGCTGTCGTAGCGCTGCGTCCACGCGTCGGGCGACAGCAACGTAACTCCCAGTGCGAGATAGCTGCGAGCCGCCGCGTAGGCCGTCGAATTCATCGCGCGCTTACCCGCGATAAGGTTCAACGCTACGACCTGCTCACACTCCGCTTCTGTCACGATCAGCGCGACGCCGCGATTGAGATGGTTGACGATGTCGAAGATCGCATCTTCAAGCGCTTCCGGCGGCGTGCGCGACACCAGCGCCCGCCCGATCCGCAGGTGAGTGGCAGCTCGCTCGTCGGCGGGGATCAGCGCGTAAGCGGCCTCCTGCACGCGATCGTGTGCGAATTCATAGGCATTGGCCTCGCGAAACACGAGGCCCGTGCGCACGGCTTCCCACAGGTTCGCGTGCATCGTTTCCTCAGATCCGCCCTGAACCCACGTTAGTGCGGTGACGTCGGCGACGTTGCCGAGGCACGCTAGTTGTCCCAACGCGTCACGTGTCAGAGGAGGCAACCGGCTCAGCTTCGCCGCCATCAGATCGGCGACATTCTCGGTAAACCCCTTCGCATGAATGCGCGGCAGATCCCAGCACCACATCGCGGCGCGTGGGTCGAATGTGAGCAGGTCTTCATCGGCGAGCGTCGTCAGGAACTGGATCGCGAAGAACGGATTGCCGCCCGTCTTCTTGTGCACCAGCTGTGCCAGCGGCCCGGCCGTCGCGCTGTCGCAGTGAAGCGAATCAGCCACCAGTTGCGTGACGCTGTCCGGTGTGAGCGGCGCGAGTTCTATCTGATGCACACGCCCTTCGGCGTGGCTGATCGACTCGAGCGTGCGTGCAAACGGATGCGACGTGTCCACCTCGTTGTCCCGGTAGGCGCCGACCAGCAGGACGTGCTTCACATCCGGATGCGTGACGAGGTGTGCGAGCAGGTCGAGCGTTGCCGTATCGACCCATTGCAGATCGTCGATAAACAGCGCGAGCGGATGCTCAGGTCGCGCAAACACGTCGAGAAAACGTCGAAATACAATTTGGAAGCGGTTTTGCGCATCCTGCGGCGGGAGAACGGGCGCGCTCGGCTGCTCGCCGATGATGAGCGCGAGCTCGGGGATCAGGTTCACAATCAGCTGACCGTTGGGTCCGAGCGCCTCCATCAGCGCGTGCCGCCACGGCTCGACCTCCGCGTCGCTCTTGCTCAGCAGGTTGCGTACGAGCGTCTGGAAGGCTTGCGCAAATGGCACATAGGGAATGTCACGTTTGTACTGGTCGAACTTGCCGGACGCGAACAGGCCGCGTGGCGGCACCAGCGCCTTGTGCAACTCGTTGACCACCGACGACTTGCCAATACCCGGATAGCCCGAGATAAGCATCAGTTCGACTACCCCGGTGTCCACGACGCGATCGAACGCGGTAACAAGCGCTTCGATCTGCGCCTCGCGGCCGTACAGTTTTTCGGGGATCAGCAGCCGGTCGGACGCGTCGTGCGCACCCAACGCGAACAGGTCAATGCGGTGGTGCGCCTCCCATGCCACGAGACACGCCCGGAGGTCAGCCTCGACACCTGCCGCGGTCTGGTAACGGTCCTCAGCGGCCTTGGCGAGAAGCTTCAGGACGATGCCCTCGATGGTCTTCGGAATACCGTCGACGCGCTCGCCTGGTGGTGTGGGCTTGCGAGCGATGTGGCAATGAATCAATTCCATCGCGTCCGATGCTGTGAACGGCAGGGACCCGGTGAGCATCTCGTACAGTGTGACGCCGAGCGAGTAGAGATCGCTGCGCGTGTCGATCGAGCGATTCATGCGGCCCGTCTGCTCGGGCGCCATATAGGCGAAGGTCCCGGCCACGATCTCCGGTGGCGCGGGCGGCTGATGTTCGTGCGGCAATTGCGAGGCGATGCCGAAGCCGGTGAGCCGCACGTTGCCGCTACCGTCGACCAGCACATTCGCCGGCTTGATGTCCTTGTGGATGAGACCGCATCGATGAACGTGGCCGACCACCCTCGCCAGATTGACGGCGATGCGCAAAAAACGGGCGAGTTCCAGTGGACGGCCGAGTGAGCGATGCAGGGGTTCGCCGCCGTCGTCGTCGAGAACGAGCATGGGCGGCTCTCTGCTGCGGCAGAAAGCGAGCGGCTGAGCCGCCCAGCTGGAATCGAGCAACGGGGCTAACCTGTATTCGTGCTCGAGGCGTGTCACGCACGGCGAGCCCGTGCGCGTGGCGACCAGCGCGAGTACCGAGACGGGATGGCAGGGTCTGCGGGCGCGATAAAGTGAGAAGTCGCCGTCGTCGTGCAGCGGTTCTAACTTATATCCGGTGAGATCCACAATGCGCTCCCGTGTGTCGACCGGAGTTGGCGCTTCAGCGCTTACTCCGGTCCCATGCAACAGGGTTGCTCGACCGGAGTTGGCGTGTCGACCAGAGTTGGCGCTTTAGCACTTACTCTGGTCCCATGCGCTTACTGCCGTCCCATGCAACATGGTCGCTCCCATGCTGCGAATTCGATCTTGCTTAACAGTGGTGATGTGATGCACTAAACAAACATGCATTTGATTTGCAGTATTTGTTGTCAAGCCGAGACTGATTGTGCGAAAACTAAGTCAGCGATGTTGAACCCGGCAGCAATGAGTACTTGTTTCAGTCATTGAAGTTTTTCTCTAGTGGCCCGAGGTATTTCCTGCCGATCGCCGCTTACAATTCGTACTGAATGACAATACATGGCAATGGTGAGTAAGTACATGGCGCGTTGCGATTTTTTTATGGGTAGGAGAATCGCCGTAGCCGCAATCGCCGATGCGCTCTCGAAGGCTTTAAAGAATGTCTATCAGATCGCTAAGATAAGAGGCGGCGGAGGCGGCGCGCTGTAAAACGTTCAGGCAGCGGCGCTCCCGCAGCCCGTATTTACGATTGCCTCGGTGCGGGTTGCTTCGGCGATCGCCTCGACAATGCGCAGGTTTTGCAGGCCATCGTAGACCGTGACGAGCGGTTGTGCCGTTCCATCGATGACGTCACAGAAGTGCGCTAATTGTCGCTCCAGCGGGTCCGCTCGATCGATATCGGCCACGCCAGTTTCAAAGGGCTTAAACCACGAGCGGTCTTCCTTGCGACCATACGTTTTGAGACGCATGGTCGGCACGGATAGCGAACCCATGTCGCCGGCGATGACGTAGCAGTCTTCGTCATCATAGTTCGGATAGCTGACGTTTTCCCGCGAGGTCTGCTCCCAGCTACGCGCCGAACCCGCGGTATCGGACAGCAGGAACGTGCCGAGCGCTCCGCTCTCGAAACGCAGGTTGATTGCCACGGTGTCGTCGACCGGAAACCTCCGCGTCGCATTCGATGCCAGCGCCTGCACGGCGACGATCTCACCGCACAGAGACCGCAGATTGCCGATCTCGTGAATCATATTGATCAGGATCGGGCCGCCGCCAGCCTCTCGCCGCCACGTCGCGCTCTCGAAATAATCATCGGGCTTGTAGAACAGGGCGCTCCCCATCACCGCTACAAGCTTGCCGAGCCGGCCGCTTTGGATGATCTCGCGCGCCTTCGCAAGGATCGGACTGTGCGCGCGATGATGGCCGACGAGCAACGGCACACCAGCGCTTTCAGCCGTCGCCCTCAGGCGTTCACCTTCCTCAAGCGTATGCGCGACCGGTTTTTCGATCAGCGCGGGCACGCGAGCGGCGAGGCATTCAAGCGCCTGCCCGACATGCAACGGGTTCGGTGTGGCGAGAATCACGCCGTCCGGACGGCTCTGTTCGAAGAGTTGGCCAAGCGAGCGGAAGAGGGGAATGTGGGCGTCAGCGGCGATTTCGGCAGCGGCTGGACCCGGGTCGATAATGGCCGCCAACTGACAGCGCGCGCTATTGCGGATCAGTTCGATGTGACATCGGCCGATGGTGCCGGCGCCCGCAACGGCAAGCTGAATGTGTCTCATGACCGTCATCCCTTAACAATCAGTTCGGGCCGTATGTCGAATCGAGTACGGCAAGGGTTGCTTCACGGAGCTTCTGTGCACGCTCGGTAGCCTTGGCAGTCCTGGCCCAGTTTTCCATCGGCACTTCAATGCTGATCGGCAGATCGTCCGGTAGTGCCCGCAGGATTGCGGCGAGATCGAGGCCGCCGCGACCGGGCATCAGCCGATCGCAACGCGCCTGATGAAGCAGGTTTTCGAGGTCCTTCGGACGCTCGGCGGGCGCGTCGCAGAACTGCAGGTAGCGGAAGTATTCGCGCGGCATGGCACGCAGTTCATCGATCGAAGAGCCCGCGCGATCGAAGTGGATCGGATCGATGAGTATTCCTGCGTTTGCTTTCGCCGCTGCCTTCAGTATGCGTGCGGCCTGCGTGATATCGCGGGCGTCAGTCCACGGCATCGGCTCGATCGACGGCGTGAGTCCAAGCGGCGCAGCGAGGTCACACAGCTTCGCGAGGTTATCGGCGGTACGCGTTTCGTCGGGATCGTTTCCCGCGACCAGGACGTAGCGTGCGCCAAGCTCGGCCGCGGTTTCAAGCATGGGCAGGTAGGTCGTCACGTCGGTACCGGGCTTGAGGCGCAGGATCTCCGCATCGAGCACGCCAACGCCGGTGTCCTTCAGGCGCGCAAGGGTCTCCCGTTTCAGTGGCGTGTCGCCAATGAAGTCGTAACGCACCTCTTGATCGGTCGCGGGCAGAAGCCGCAAGCCGACGAAATCGTAGCCGGCGTCAGCGGCGCACTGGACCATTTGCGGCGGTGTCAATTCGATCACCGTCAGTGCCGCAAGCGACAACGGGCGCCGGTTTTTCTGTGACATGTCCTTCTCCATTCGTTGGACAATCGCGACCTGAGCCGTCGAACCGTCGGTTTCGTTTGAGTGAGTGAGGCGAGCGGGTGCTAGTCGTTCAACAACTGGGTATCGGCACATGGCCCGCCACCTGTGATGCCCTGTCGCCGGTGGCGGCTGCGTCTTCGTCTTCGTCTTCGTACTTCATTGCGCCTGCGGCATGTCGGCCAGCGACATATCCGAAGGTCATTGCAGGACCCAGATTGATGCCGCCCGACGGATAGAAGCCACCCATCACGCTGGCCATGTCTGTTCCCACCGCATAGAGGCCGGGGATAGGCTTGTCGTGCTGATCGAGCGCCTGCGCGAAGCCGTTTGTCTTCAGTCCGGCGAAGGTTCCGAAGCTGCCCGGAAATACCTTCACGGCGTAGAACGGAGCGCTTTCGATGGGCGCGACGCAAGGGTTCGGTCCCTTGTGTAACGGATCGCCGCCCTTGCGGTTATAGGGTGTCGAGCCACGGCCGAATTGAGGGTCCTCGCCACGTCTTGCGTGCTCGTTATAAAGCTCTACGGTTGTGGCGAGCGCGTCGGGCGCGATACCGCAACGCTTCGCAAGCTCTTCGATTATCGAGCCGCGCTGGAGATAACCGCTGCGGATGCATGAACCGACGGGAAGGGGGAAGGGCCGCGCATAGCCGAGTCCGTATCGACGTAAAAAGCGGTGATCGCATATCAGCCACGACGCCACTTCTTGTCCTTCCGGGGAGGCTGCGATCATCGCCGAGGTGTAGTCGTAGTAGCCGTCGGCTTCGTTCACAAAGCGCTTGCCATTAGAGAGCACGCCGATCACACCGGGCTTCGCGCGGTCGATGATGTGCGGGAAGTGGCCCACGCTCCCGTCCCGATGCGTGATTCGCGAAACCGGCGCCCACGCCGCAGGCGATGCGACGTCCGTCACGAGGCAGCCACCAGCCGATTCACCCAGGGTGATGCCATCGCCCGAACAGCTTCCGGGCGGCAACGCGAGATGTTCCCGGCCGGTAGGCGTGCGGGGGAAGAGTTCCTTGCGTCGTTTCAGGTCGTTGGGGAAACCGCCCGCAGCAAGCACGACCCCTTTGGTCGCGCGAATCTGGATTTCGCCCTTTGCGGTCTTGACCACCGCACCTCGCACCACGCCGTCCTCAACATCCAGCCGCTGTGCAGGTGCGGATTCCATTAGCGTGACCCCCAGGTCCTCCGCCGACTTCGCAAGGCGCGCTACCAGCGCGACGCCATTGACCAACTGCATCGCGCGTCCGTAAAGCGCCAGATCGAGTAGATGCCGGGTGAAGCGCTTCGTCACATGAATGAATGACTTGAGCGAGCGCGTCATGCTTAGGAATGCCATTAAATCGACACCCGCCATGATCGGCATGCCCATGAACGAGGTCTCGCGCATGGTCTCGCGCAGACGCTGGATGAGTGGCCCTACTTCCCTCCCGTCATAGGGCGCGGCAATAACTTGATGGCCTTGCGTTGCCGCGCCTTCAACCTTGCCATGAATATCCGGGATCTGATTGCCGTCGACAAATTTCAGCGCCGTATGTTCGTCGAAGAAAGACACCATGTGAGGGCAATTGTCGAGGAACGCGTCAACGCGCGGTGCGTCGTAGCGCTCGCCTAGTTCATTCTTCAGGTAAGTGCGCGGCTGTTGCGGGTCTTCGTTGATCCCGGCGCGCGTCGCAAGCGGATTGCCCGGGACCCACATCCAGCCGCCGGACCAGGCCGTCGCTCCGCCGAAGACGGCGTCTTTTTCGACGACCACGACCTTGAGGCCGTGCCACGCAGCGGTGACAGCCGCAGCGAGACCCGAGGCGCCGGAACCCACGACGAGCAGGTCGCAATCCATCCGATCAGGCGTGTTCATGTTCGCAGTTGCTACGAGATAAGCCCTTCGCGGGCGCTTAGTGCTGCCATGGCCGGGTTCATCAGGAATGGCGACCCCGGAACGAGTTGGATGATTTCCTCCACCGCGTGAATGAGAAGCGGTGCGAATTCGTGCAGGCGTGCTTCGGTCAGGCGGAACACCGGGCCCGCTACGCTGACCACGCCGATCGCTTTTCCCGTGACAGGGTGAATGAGCGGCGCGGCCATCGCGGACATCCAGTCCGTGAAGGTCTGTACTGCTACGGCATAGCCGCGTTCTCGCGCCAGGTCGACCCGCTTAAGCACTTCCGCGCCCGTCTGCGGGGCTTGTGGGCCAAATTGATCGCGTGCACCGTAGCCCTGCGCCTCAACAAGCGCGAGACCTTCCTCGTTGCTCATGCATGACAGCCACGCGTAGCCGGTCGCGGAGCAGGATAGTTTTGCTTCCATTCCCATGTCGGGGTCGTATCGAAGCCCACTGCGGGCGCCTTGCGCCTTGGCGACCCACGTCAAGTGACCGTCATCGGCGACGGCGAGTCGAACCAGCTCACCTGTTTCCATTGCAAGCCGATTGATGACCGGCTGCACGGCGTCGACAAAACCGCTCGCGGAAAGATGGCGGAAGGCGAGGACCTGAAGTTTCGACGTCAGTACATACGTCCCTCGTTCCTCCTCCTGACGCACGTAGCCGTGTCCTGCGAGCGAGGTCAGCAGCCGGTGCGTCGCACTGCGGGGGATCCGCAATTCCTCTGAAATTTCGCTCAGCGGCAGCCCGTCCGCGCTTGCCGAAAGCAATTCGATGATTGCCAAACCTCGATCCAGGACGCCCGAATAGCTGAGCTCCTGTGCAGTACTTGCCATCCCTATCTCCTAAGCATGTTTTTACGGGGTAAACACTTAGTGGAATTTCGTTCTATTCAATATGGAACACTATTCCACATCAAGCAAACTAGTGTCAATATCGGTTTCAACAATTCACCGAATGCGCGATCCTATCGGAACAAAAGAAGCCGAAGAACGCACGTTCTCAACCAGCCACTTTCGGAGACGACATGGAAGCCAGATCAGAAGGCGCACCCGGCGCGGACGACGGACATCATCGCGAGCAAACCAAGAAGGCGACCGCGAGCGGCTGGATTGGCTCAGCGCTGGAGTACTACGACTTTTTCATCTATGCACAGGCTGCGGCGCTGATCTTCCCGCAACTGTTCTTTCCGTCAGGAGACCCGAAAGTCGCGATCGTCGCATCGCTTGCGACCTATGGCGTCGGTTACATCGCGCGGCCGATTGGCGCGTTTGTCCTCGGACACTGGGGCGACACGCACGGCCGTAAAACCGTACTGCTCGTGTGCATGTTCCTGATGGGTGCATCGACGATGGCCGTCGGGCTCTTGCCCACTTACAACCAGGTCGGCATGCTCGCGCCGACCCTGCTAGTCGTCGTGCGCCTGATCCAGGGCTTCGCGGTGGCGGGCGAAATCTCCGGCGCCAGTTCGATGATTCTCGAGCACGCGCCGTTTGGCCGCCGTGGCTATTACGCGAGCTTCGCGTTGCAGGGCGTGCAGGCCGGCCAGATCCTGGCGGCGGCCGTGTTCCTGCCGCTCGCGTATTTCATGCCGGAAAGCGCGTTCAATGCGTGGGGCTGGCGCATTCCGTTCCTGCTTTCCGCAGGCGTGCTGCTTGCGGGCTACATCATCCGCCGTGAAGTCGAGGAAACGCCCGCCTTTACCCACGAAGCCGGCGAGCATGAAGTGCCGAAGGCGCCGATCAGGGAAGCGTTCCTGCACAGCTGGAAGGACATGATC
>NZ_JBAUSA010000642.1:0-4920 GCF_049581465.1 Caballeronia sp.
CGCGACGGCAGTGTCCGGCGACGGCAAGGTGGGCGGCGTGCTTGCATTAGAGGACGTAGAGCGGCCGTTTCCCGTGCAGGCGGACGTTCGTATCGGAGACACGCACATTGCGTTCGTCGGCACCGTGACGGACCCCGCGCACATTGCGGCGCTCGATTTGCGCGTCTGGTTCCAGGGCGTGAGTGCCGAGCATCTGTATCCGATCGTCGGTGTGCCGCTGCCTTCCACGCCGCCGTATGCAACCGAAGGACGGCTGGTCGGGCAGTTTCGCGACGATGGCAACGTCTTCAAGTATGAGAATTTCACTGGGCGCGTGGGCGGCAGCGACCTGAACGGTTCGCTGGTGTTCGTAGGACGCAAGCCACGCCCTCTCGTGTCGGGCGACCTCGTTTCGCATCTGCTTCAGTTCTCGGATCTCGCCCCGATCGTCGGCGCCGATTCGAACGCGAGCAAGGCCAAGCGCGGCGAAACGCAGAAGCAGCCCTCCGAGAAGGCGCTGCCGGTCGAGGAGTTCAAGACGGATCGATGGAAGGCTGTCGATGCGGACGTGAAGTTCACCGGTGGCAAGATCATCAAGGATCCGGCGCTGCCGATCTCGGACCTCTATGCGCACGTGAAAATGACGGACGGCGTGCTGTCGTTCGAACCGCTGACGTTTGGCGTGGCGGGCGGGACGGTGTCGTCGAACATTCATCTCGACGGCAGCAAGGAACCGTTACAGGGCCGTTTCTCGACATCGGCGCGGCATCTGAAGCTCAAGCAACTGCTGCCGACCGTCAAGACGATGCAATCGGCGCTGGGTGAAGTGAACGGCGATGCGGCGTTGTCGGCGACGGGCAATTCACCGGCGGCGCTGTCGGGATCAATGAATGGCGAAGTCAAGATGTTGATCACCGATGGCACGATCAGCCGTCTCTACATGGAGGCGGCCGGCCTGAACGTGGCTAACGTCGTGTATGAAAAGCTGTTTGGCAAACGCGACGTGAGTATCAATTGCGCGGCGGCGGACTTCGTGGCGGTGGACGGCGTTCTTGAATCGCGCGTGTTTGCCCTCGATACCGATGACGCCGTTATCAATGTCGATGGCATCATCAATTTGAAGACCGAAGCGATGGATCTTGGCGTTCACCCACATACCAAGGGCTTCCGGGTGTTTTCGTTGCGTTCGCCGCTGTATGTGAAGGGGACGTTCAAGGATCCCCATGTGGGCGTGAATGCTGGCGCGTTGGCAGTCCGTGGCGTGGCAGCCGTTGGGCTGGGGCTGCTCAACCCGTTCGCAGCGCTGATTCCGTTGATCGCGCCCAGCAACAATCGGCCGTTGCCGTGTACACAGATGCTCGCCGATATGCGCAATGCGCCAACCGCGCCCCCGCCTGGGCGACGGGAACAGGTTAAGGGCGCACCGGCGTATATGCAGCAGGGAGCATCGAGTCCTGCCGCCACGAAAGCGGCAGTTCCTGCGAGTGGCGCGATGTATCGGGGGAGTTGAGGGTTGGGCGCGGACTTCCCTCTGCCCTGCGGCAAGCAGCCCGAGAAAGACGTGCGGCGTCAGTGACTTAAGCGCGAAGCCCCGCGCTTATCAACAAGTCTGCCCACAAATAGTGTGGATAACATCCGGGTTCCATAGCCGCGCCCAGTTCCGCAAAATTCGTCGGCATAGCTTGCTTCGAATCGTTGCGTCGTCGGTTTTCTCAGTTAAATCATGGAGTAACAAAGATTACTTCATGTTTGTCCACAGCCTAACCCACAGATTGTGGGCATAACTTTATGTACTCAAATCGCTTGAATCACCGCTTAGGCGCGTTTTGAAGCGTTGGATGAATACTGTTTATATTCAACATCTTGCAGCAATTGTCAGACGGTTTTCAACAGGCTCGTCCCCAAAAAATGTGGACAAGTCTGTTGGGTGCTTAAAACGGCGCGGCACGCAAACCGTTCGCGACCGCCGAAGTGTTGATCCGCATCGTGCCGTGGACGCGCGCTGCCCAGGCATAGGTAGGACTGGGTGAGGTCCATCGGCTGGTTGTATCGAAGGACAACGCAGCTTCGGCGGGAGAAGCGCGAGCGGTTGTGACCGATGCGGTCCACGGGTCATCGAGACGCGATGTGTCGTTGCGGGCGGGACTTGCCGGTGCTACGTGGGTGTCGGGCGCAGGTTCTGTCTCGGCCACACCGGCGTTCACGTCCTGGCGGCTGCGCCACGTATCGCTCGATGCAATCAAGCCCGGTGAGCGGCCACGGGGCTTCGTGTCCCAGTCGCTGCTGTCCATGGTCAAGCTGCCTGGCGCAACCGGGACCACGGGCGCGTGTTCTGTTTGCGCCGCGCGAGCGACGGGTGCATTCGACGCCACGCGCTTGGGAGCCGGAGCGCTCCACGGATCGTCATGTGCGACGGGTGTTGCGACGGGGCCGCTCCATTGATCTGAAGCGGCGAGGGTTTGCGGCGCCGCAGGGTTAAGCCATGGGTCCTGAATTGACTGGCTGGGCCTTGCCGGTTCGCTTGCGCGCGCCGCTGCATGCATCAGGCCAAAGGCGGCGCACGCCAGAGCAATCTTCTCAAGACCAGAGTGGACAACCCGAAATATTCCCCGGAGCGGTAAGCGAGACATGGCGTTTTCCCATCAATACACGAAACTGGGAAGCCTAGGCCAAACACCGCGTCGAGATAACGCGAATTATCTGAAAAGTGCGCCTTTTTTTGGGGTTGCGGCTGTTCGGTGACTAATCCTCCGGCCACGCGCGAGAGGACCACTCTCTAACCCCTCGCGCGAGCCCCTGCCAAAACCTTACTGTAGAGCCCCACCCTGAAACCACGCGGCAATTTTCCGCCGTTCCGCATCGGTCATCTGGGTCACGTTGCCCAATGGCATGGCCTTTAAAACCACAGCCTGCTGATAAACACGCTGCGCGTTCAACGAAATAGACTCGGGCGTATCAAGCAAAACCCCGGCGGGCGCGGCACCCATCATGGTGGGGTGCGCTGCATGACAGGTTGCGCAGCGCTGCTGCAAAACCGGCTCAATATCGGCGACACGGAGTACGGGCGCACCCGCTACCACCGGCACAGTGGCGACCGGCTTGGGTGTTGTCCAGAAGAACGCTCCGAACATCAGCAGCACCCCGATCACGGGCAAGTACCACAACACCTGCCCGCGATGGCGCATCACGAAGAACTGCCGGATCAGCGCGCCCGCCAGCATGATGACCAGCAGCACAGCCCAGTTGTAGGGATGCGTATACGTCATCGCATAGTGATTCGACAACATCACGAACACGACGGGCAGCGTGAAATACGTGTTGTGCACGGACCGCTGCTTGCCCCGCTTGCCGTAGATCGGATTGGGCACTTCGCCCTTCAACATTGCCGCGACCATCTTGCGCTGGCCGGGAATGATGACGAAAAATACGTTGGCGGTCATGATGGTCGCGAGCGTTGCACCCGTGATCAAATAAGCGGCACGCCCGGCAAACACGTGACACGCGAGCCATGCGGCAAAGATCACGTAAGCCCCGACGCACATCCCCAGCAACCGGTCGTTGTTGCCCAGGAAACGGCACAGCGAGTCATACACGATCCAGCCAGCCAGCAAGAAGCCGATCGCGGACGACACAGCAACGACCGGCCCCATGTCGAGGACGTTCTTGTCGATCAGGTAGGTGCTCGGCGAATACAGGTACAGCACCATGAAGAGGCCGAAGCCCGACATCCATGTGGTGTACGACGGCCACTTCGACCAGTGCAGGTCGTCGGGCATGTTCGGCGGCGCGACGGTGTATTTCTGCATGTTGTAGAAACCACCGCCATGCACGTGCCACAACTCGCCAAACACGCCCCGTTTCGTTGCAGCCGGATCTTTGGGCGGCGTCAGGCTGTTATCCAGCGCGACAAAATAAAAGGACTCGCCGATCCACGCGATCGCCACGATCACATGCAGCCAGCGCAACGCGAGATTCAGCCAGTCGACAATAAAGCCTTGCATGAAACGCCTCCACATCTCTTCTGTTTTATAGGTATCGAAACCTGAGCCAGCGTGCTTGTCGACGCCTGGGCGCTCAGAGCACTCAACTGCTCAATCAACTGCCGCGATAGGTGCTGTATGCCCATGGCGAAACCAGCAGTGGCACGTGGTAATGCGATGTGGCGTCGGCGATACCGAAGCGCAGCACGACCCGGTTCACAAAGCGGGGTTCCGGCAAGGTGACGCCGTTGGCCGCAAAGTAGTCGCCCGCATGAAACACGAGCTCATATTCGCCGGGTACGAACCCGTCGTCCTGCAAAAGCGGGGCGTCGCAGCGACCGTCGGCGTTGGTCAGCGTGGTGAGGAGCGCACGCCGGGTGTCGCCGGCGAGCACAAACAGTTCGACCTTGATCCCGGCGCCGGGGCGACCGTGTGCGGTGTCGAGTACATGGGTTGTCAGCTTGCCCATTCGCGTTGTCCTTTTAGTGTGCGAGGAATGGCTGCGCATCGACCCTCCTGGCTTCGGCGGCGGATCGAGGCTCCACAAGCGTGGCTACATACCCGTCGGCGTGAGAAGATGCGCGCCGTTCAACCATTGTAAAAACTTGCAGCGCGGCAAACGGCCGCAATAGGCAAGATAATCGCCAGCACATATAAAGCCGGTGTGTGCCGCTGAAACGGGCAACGAAGGAGTCGCCGCACACCCAGCCGCCAGGCCGCCCGACCCCTTGCCCCGGCGATGCTACCTGCGCCAAAATTCGCGATCATATTGAGTCCGTGAAGACAACTATGGCCGCGCCTGGATTGTCAGGGGCTTTTTGGCTGGCGAAAGTGAAGCCTTGCAGAGCGCGGCTGACTGTGCATCCCGAAGACGGCGATCGACGCTGGGTAACCGGGTTAAATGGCGTATGAATGGCGTATTGCGCCCTCGGTAAACAGTGAAATAGCGGAGATCGACATG
>NZ_JBAUSA010000643.1:0-1962 GCF_049581465.1 Caballeronia sp.
TAAGCTCGGCAAACATAGGCCGGTAGCAAATTGCAGCGAGAAATAGACCGGCCATCATGATCCATTTAGCGCCCCACCTATCCGACAGCCATCCAAAAAAGACATAAGCCGGTGCGGCCACGATAAAGCTACCCATCACTAACTTATACACGGTCGCCTGATCTATCAGGACCGCCTGCTGCAGAAATATCATCACATAGAACTGACCTGTGAAGTAATTTGCACCCATTCCCGCTGTAATACCGACCAAGGCCAAAAGCATCAATTTGAGATTGGGTAGCTTGGTAAAGGCGTCGCGGATTGGATTCTCAGAAAGCTTTTTCTCAGCCTTCATGCGTGTGAATACTGGCGATTCGTGCAGCTTCGACCGGATATACGTTGAAACGACAAGCAGTACAAATGACAATAGAAACGGCACTCGCCATCCCCACTCTTTAAACTGCTCGGTCGTAATGAAAGATTGTGTGACTAAAATAACCAGGAGGCAAACGAGCAATCCTGTCGAGCCGGTCACTTGTATCCAGCTCGTCAACAACCCTCTGCGCCTTGGTCCACATTGCTCCGCAATATAAATTACGGCGCCGCCATACTCTCCGCCAACGGCAAGCCCTTGGATTAGCCGGAGAACGACCAGCAGGATCCAGGATAGATTTCCAGCGTAACTATAAGAAGGAAGGCAGCCCATAAAAAACGTACCGCCGCCCATCATCATTACCGTGAGAAGGAATGTCCATTTTCGTCCCAAACGGTCTCCCAGGTACCCGAAAAAAAGCGCACCTAACGGACGAACAACGAATCCTGCTGTTAGCGCTCCTAATGATGCCAAAAGCGCCGCCGTAGGATTGTTCGGCGGAAATAAAACGGAACTCATGAATACAGCCAGAGATCCGTATATATAAAAATCGTACCACTCGAAAAGAGTCCCGAGCGTAGACGCGAAGACAATCTGTCGCTCTTCTTTTGCGGAGAGGGGCATATGACTGTCGTCAACGACGTCATTGCTAGGTGATGTAGCTACGTACGACATATCTTTTCCGCGGCGTCCGATATAAAAGTAAGGCATCAACCTGGCGCCACGACTCAAAAGTTATGGCTGTACTAAAAGCGCTGCAACGGCGGCCAGTGTTTGGTCCGCTTCTCAAATATCGGGCCCCAAAGGCAACGTACGAGGTCTACCTTCTGCACCGAACCCGAGTCACCCCTTCGCTCACGCGTGCCTCAAGGGCGTAGTACCGAATACAACTTGCCTTCGATGTAGCCTATCGCTTGTGGCCTATCGAACGACTGGGCAAGATCTTCGACCCTCGCAACCGGAACGGCCGCGTAGCAGCATGCATTTTATTCGAATTTGCTAATGTTGTAAGCATATAGCATTATCAAATTTATAAGAATACATTTTTTCGAAAATCGGCTCGCCAACGATTGGCTCGCGAACGATTGATTTTTCGCCCCAGACCACTCGCTGCATCTAAAATATTGGGGTGATACGACATAAAATTAAGGGCAGTTACGATGAGCAAGACACCCAAAGCAGCTCCAGTCGCTGACATCGATCGCTTAGCGCAAGCCGGTACGCTTTTGGATTCCATGGACGCCACGTCAACAGTCCCGCGAGGCGCTCGCCGTGGCATTCAATCGATCGAGATTGGCTTCGGCATTATCGACGTCTTGTGCAAGGCCACCGGGCCTCTCCCACTACGGACTATCGCCGCGCGATGCGATTTGCCAGTAGCCAACGTGCACAACTATTTGGTCAGTTTCCAAAGGGTCGGCCTGGTTGTCCAAGAATCCGACTCGGCATTCTACGGCTTAGGGTCTTACGCCATGAAGTTGGGTATCGCGGCGTTACAGCAATTCGACGTTCACAAAGTTGCTCGCCCGATCATGGCCGAAATTGGCGCGGAAACTGGGTTTACGGTCTTTCTCGGCGTGTGGGGCAATAAGGGTCCAACCATCGTGTAT
>NZ_JBAUSA010000644.1:0-2069 GCF_049581465.1 Caballeronia sp.
CTTGAGGGGGCTGTTCGACTGCGGGTTAAATATTTGGGGCCGCGCTACGTTCGGGCCAAAGACCTGAAATGGGCAACGACGACACTTAGGTATTCGCGGTTTGAACGCGTTTCTTTGCTTCGTTTCTTTGCGCGTTTGCAAAGAAATGAAGTCCCGCCCCGGATAGGGGCTAACAGTAATAAGCAAGAAAATACTACCTATGCAGAACGACCACGCTAGCAGAAGGACTCAACGCTCTCCCCACACTCGCCGCTAGCAAAAGGGCCCGACCTCAGCCAACTCACACCGCGACTCGCTTCACGCCCCCAGAGCCCGCAGCAGCGACCCCCGAGCGGCCCCTTACGATCCTAAATAGCCCAACGGCGCAGTGGAATTCGCGGCCGCCACAGCCGCATTCTTCGCCACGACATAGATCGGTGCTTCACTCAGATTCAATGACACCACACCGTTGGTATAAGCCACCGTCGACGCATTGCCCATCATGTCAAGCACCTGCACCGTGCCGCTCGCTCCCGGCGAATCCACCGTGAGGTTGTAGCCCACCGTATACGTCTGGCTAAATCCCGTGCTCGCGCTCCATACCGCATTGTTATGCGTCCACAACGCCGTGATCGGCGTGCCCGTACCCCGCTGCTCGAACCCGTACGCATAAACGCCAGACGGCGTCTCGTTCACAGGACCCAGCGTGGTCGTGCCGTCAAGCACACGAGTCATCGTCGCAACAGCCATCGCAGCAGGCTTCGGACTCAGGTTGGTCGCACCAAACGCACCTTGCGCATCGTCAAGATCAAAGAAAGTACCGTAACCCGGCTCGCCCGGATAATCCGCGCCATAGAACACGTACGTCTGGTCCGCCCCCTCGCCGAGCAAGATGATGTGCGTTCGCGCAACAACCGCTCCCTGGGCGAACAGGACGTTCGGCGTCGGATAGTTGGGACCATACGACGTACCAAGGTCGTAACTGATGCCCGTCTCCGTCACATACAGCTTCATCCCCGCACGATAGTCCGTCTTCATCTCCTGACGCAGCCCACGCATCTCGTTCATCAACGCGTTCGCTGCGTTCGCCGGACTGGGGTCTGTCGCCAACCGCTCAGGTGGATGCGACGGCGACGTGCCCGCATCGTAATAGCCATGCGTCGTGATGCCATCCACATACTGCGCAAGACCCAACGGCGCCATGGTCTGCAGGCGCTGCGTGGTGAGCGACGGAAACGCATCGGTCGGACCCATCACCACCGCGTGTGGATCGGTGGCGTGCAACCCCTGATACACCAGCTTGTATAACTGCACAAAGTTTGCGTTGGTATCCAGCCAGGTTTGGTTCGGCTCCCACGTCACCTGGTAATAGTTGTTGGCCATCCCGGGCAAGTATTTCTCGCGCATCAACTCGGTTTCCGCTCCAACCTGACTCATGTAAGCCTGATAACCCGCCTGATCGTTGGGCAAGTACGAACTGTCGTTGTACGCCCCAGTCGGACTGTCCCAGGCCGGGATGCCGTCAAGACGAACCAGCCGCATGATCTGGCCGGACGCATAACCGGTGTCGGTTGTCTTCGCCGAGGCGGTGAACGTGTTCGGTCCATTGGGCTCCGTGAAAGATATCTCGCGGTCGTCGATGGTCGACGTAATACCCAACGCCGTCAGCATGGAGGTCCAGCCATTGAAACCCTGCATGCCGAATCGATGCTGCTCCTGCGCCGCGTACGTCGGCGCGGGAATGATCGCGGCGACGTTAGGCAAGACGCCGAATGTGGCGAAGCCGGTCGGACGCGTGCCGGCCGTGGGTACGCTGCCGCCAGCCTTGGCCAATGTCGCAGATACCGCGAAGTAACCCGCCACGGTCGAGGTGCAGTTGAGCGTGTTCATCGTGGCACCCGCTGGCGCAGGAAAGCTGCCGCTGGCAACCGGATTGCCGAAGGTATTGCTGACAGTCCACTGCAACGTGTCCGCCGCGCTGGCGCGGGTGGTGATCGCGAGATTGAATGTGCTGCCCGACGCGAACATCCGCAGGGTGTCCGCACTCGGCGTATCGACGTCAATCAGGTCGCTGCCGGACGCCGCAGCAC
>NZ_JBAUSA010000645.1:0-3549 GCF_049581465.1 Caballeronia sp.
CGGCGAGAGTGGGGCTACGACGGGGTGCTGCTCGCGGCGAGTGAGGGGCTAGGGCGGGGTGCTGCTCGCGGCGAGTGTGGGGCTAGCATTGAGTCCTTCTGCTAGCGTGGTCGTTCCGCATACGTAGTATTTTCTTGCTTATTACTGTTAGCCGCTGTCCGGGGCGGGACTTCATTTCTTTTCAAACGCGAAAAGAAACGAAGCAAAGAAACGCGTTTTAAACCGCCAATTTTTTAGTGTCGTCGTTGCTCATTTCAGGCTTTTGGCACGAACGTAGCGCAGCCCCCACGCATCAACGCGCAGTCGAACACCCTCCCCAAGCCCCAGCGGCGCGCACACGCTTCGCCTCCCACGCCCATATGCCCCTCACTCACCGCCAGCGGCACCGGCCAATCGAAGCGTCCGGCGCTTGGCGCTTGGCGCAGCAAAATACTTACGTTCCCTTTGCCGCGTGTCAGCTAATTTGCGGTGCGGCCGCCAAGATGTGGATAATCTCCGCTGCTATAAGGGATACACAATACCGAGATGACACACCATTCAGACAGTGCGGCCGAGTCTCAAGACCCCGGCGTTCATCGTGCGCTCGCCGAGGCGAAACGCGCGCAAGGCGACGAACTCGGCGCACTCGCGCATTTGATTGCGGCGCAAACACTCGACGCGTACTTAACCACGCCACAGGGATTTTCAGCGACCGAACTCTGTAATGTCGCGACCGGCTACTTCATGAAGGGTGATCACGACGCCGCATTGCGCTGGTACGGACTCGTGCTTGCCATTGATCCGAACCAGGCGAGCGCGTATCAGAATCTCGCCGCCATTCATTCTGCTGCCGGGCGTATCGCGGATGCGGAAGCGTGCCGCGAGCGTGCTTATCGGATTCAGCGCGTGTATGTAGAGTCTGCTGGCGATCACGCAATGCGGGTATTGATTTTGTGCGTGGGCCGATCATCAGGCAATGTTCCATTCGATACCCTGCTGCCCGCCGGAACATCGACCCGAATCAAGTACGCAATCGACTACGCGTCCGAGGACGAAGACAAACAACTGCCCCGTTATGAGCTCGTTTTCAATGCTATTGGCGACGCCGATATTGCGGCGCCGCTGGCGGCAAGGCTCGAACGCTTCGCAAATCAATGCGGTCGTCCACTGCTCAACGCGCCCTCGACGGTAGCCAGGACTCAACGTCATCAGTTAAGCACCTTGATCGGGGATGTGGAAGACGTGGCGGTAGCGCCCTGCATCCGATCAGAAAGGCAGCCTGTTTCCAGCGCTGCGTTAGCTGAATCGCTCGCTGGTTCGGGCATCGGGTTTCCCGTGTTGGCGCGTCCAGCGGCGACGCACGGCGGCGAGGCGTTGGGCCGTTACGAAACGCTTGACGCACTGGAACAAGGTATTCGTGCCTTTTCGGGCGCTCACTATATAACTACGTTTTGCGATTTCCGCTCGGCCGATGGTTACTATCGCAAGTACCGCATCATCTTTGTCGACCGTGAGCCGTTTCCTTATCATCTGGCGATTTCGTCGAACTGGATGGTTCATTATTTTTCCGCCGATATGGAAGGAACACCCTGGAAGCTCGATGAGGAAAGGCGCTATCTGGAAGATCCGCGAGCCGCGCTGGGCGCTCGGGCGATGGCTGCAGTGATAGCGATCGGCCAGCGACTGGGTCTCGACTATGGTGGTATTGACTTCACGCTTCTGCCGGACGGTAGGGTGTTCGTGTTTGAGGCCAATGCGACCATGCTCGTGCATCGTGAGCGCGAAAACGGCGTTTTGGCGTATAAGAACAGGTATGTGCAACGTATAGTGGAGGGGTTTGGCACGATGTTGGGGAGGTGGCGTGGCGCGAAATAAGCCGCTACGCGTTGCGCTCGAAACCATAGCAAGTCAGATACAAACGGCAAGCGTTTTGCTCAACGACTCACTAAACGATCTCGCTGAAATGATAAAAGTGCCCAAGCGCGTAGCGTCGTAAAAGCATGCCCCCATGGGCCTTTAATCAACGCGGGCACGACGCTTAGGCGCGGTAGGATACGTTGCGCGGAAAGGCCCGCTATCAATCCGTCCACTTCGCCCGAAGTGCTCAAGGTTCTTCGTTTTCGTCTAGGACCGCACCCATATCCCGCATTCTTTCCTTCACGCGCTAGTTCATCGCTTGATAGCGCGAGATGCGCGGCGGCATAAAACAGACGATCTTCGCCCATTACGCGCGGAGATTGTCCGCCCGTATACTTGCGCCATTGTTGGCCGCCAGCGAGCGCGAATAGTTGGGCCATCGCTTCGCTGGTTTTTTCTAACGAATCTTTGAGACGCCTGAGATCGGCGGCGGAAGGTGGTATGTATGGCATATTAAAAACCCGCCTTTCGGCGAATCCTTGGTTATCCTACGAGGTACTTGGACAGTCGTAAAATCGCAGCGAGGAAAGTAGTAGCGAGTACGGGGCAAAAATTGCGGGTCCATATTAGGGTGCTTGTAGGGCAATTTCTGCGCCGTACTGTAGTTGATTTAGGCTTACGCGTCGATGACGTAAGTCTTTGATTTGTAAGCGTTGGCCAATGCTGGGCACATGAAGCTTACAGAATAATTCATCCAGGCAGGGGCAATGGAAAAAGCAAAGAAAATTCGACTTGATCCGATCGACCACGCAAGAGGATGATTCCACACTCGCCGCCAGCAGAACCCCTAACCCCTGAGCGCCCGCGCCCCATCGAACAACGAACGAAGAATGCACCTTCTCGACCATGTTTCCATCGGCGTTCCCGATCTCGATACAGCACGCCCCTTTTACGACGCGATCATGAGTGCCCTGGGCGCTACTAAGGTCTACGATCGCCCTCAGGCGCTCGGCTACGGCGAACGATGCGACCAAACCGACACACTGTCGACGTGTCTCACGATCTATGCCGATGCGGGAGTGATTGGCGAAAGTAAGCGCCATTGGTGTTTCAAAGCCGCGTCAAGTAAGCAGGTGAACACGTTTCATGCTGCGGGACTCGCCGCCGCAGGGGGTGCCTCAGACGGCGAACCCGGACATCGGTCACACTATCATCCTGGTTATTACGCAGCATTCCTTATCGACCCGGCGGGCAATCGCGTAGAAGCGGTTTGCCATGCCGTCGTCCAGGCGTCGTCAAGACTCGTCGAAGGTAACGCGGTCGTGGGCTCCACTCCGACACTTCAAAATGAAACTGATCAGTAATCGCCTCTACCTCAGGGATTTCGTGCTGTCCGATCTCGATGCGGTTCACGAATACGCCAGTTCAATCGAGGTCGTGAAACATCAGGAATGGGGACCCAACACAATCGAGCAAACCAAGCAATTCATCAGCGACTGCTTGCGCGAAAGTTCGCTCCTGGGACGCAACACCATTTCGTTGGCGGTGGTGTTGAATGACGAGTGCCTGATCGGGGCCTGTAGAGCAAGTGTGTCGGAGGACGGCGAGGACGCAGAGATCGGCTATTCGCTCAATCCAAAACATTGGCGCAAGGGATATGGCACCGAAGCGGCAGCGCGGTTGATCGAATACCTAAAGAACGAAAGGAAGGTG
>NZ_JBAUSA010000646.1:0-7844 GCF_049581465.1 Caballeronia sp.
CCTGCGCGCAGCCTACCCGGTCATCAGTGCGGCTGCGAAGGCTGAAGCAGCCGAAGGCCGTGAGGTGTTTCGCAAAGTGGTGAATATCTCTTCGGTCGCAGCCGGCGGCAACGCGGGGCAGATCAACTACTCGTCGGCTAAGGCCGGCATCCTGGGCATGACCAAAACCATGGCCAAGGAGTGGGGTCGCCTGAAGGTCAACGTGAATGCCGTGGCGTTCGGTCTCATCGAAACGCGCCTGACGCAGGCGCTGGCTGGCGAAGAAAGCAAGACCGTGAATATTGAAGGTCGCGAGATCAAGGTCGGTGTGCAGCAGGCGATGCTCGATGGGGCGAGCCGTATGATTCCGCTGGGCCGTCCGGGCACCGCTGTGGAAGCGGCAGGGTCGGTGTATCTGTTCTGTTCGCCGGAGTCGAACTACGTCTCGGGTCAGGTTCTGGTCTGCGGCGGCGGCTACAGCAACCTTTGATTCGACTTTTCCGCGGTCCTGGAAACTCCCTCGGGGCCGCGAGGATTGCCGCCCGCAGCCGCGTTTTCTAGCGGCCGGAGCCACTACCGGCCAGCGCCTCTAATGCAGGCAAATCCAGAACCTCGATTTTTCCGTAGTCGATCGCGATCAGTCCTCTGTCGGAAAGCTTGCCCAGTTCTTTGTTGATTGTTTGACGCGATTTTCCGAGCATCGAAGCCAATTTGCTCTGGCTTAGGGACAGGGATCGACCCGGGGTGCCAGTTCCAGGCATGGCGGAAGCGGCCAGCAGTTCGACGATCCGTGCGGCGAGTTGAGTCGACAAATCGCTCAGGACACGTTGCTGCATGGAGACGGCGTTGTCGCGTTGCCTGGCAAGCGCGAAGAGCGCGACCGAACGCCAAAGGACCGGCTCGTCGTCCATGACCTGAATCAGCGCATTGGACGGCACATGGACCATTAACGCGTCTTCAAGCACGACGTAATCATAAGGTAAGCGAATTTCCTGCAGCAGGCGCACAAGGCCCGAGCAGTCACCTGCACGCATCAGAAAACCCACGAACCTGGAACCGTCAGCGCTTGTGCGGCTGACCTCGACACATCCGGAAACGGCGACAAGGACCTCACGCCGTTCCCTGTCGGCGGCCAGAACTTGTGTGTGCTTCTTGTGATGTTCCAGACGAGCCGTCTTTGCGACACGCTCTACGCTGGCAAGTGGCCATTCGGCGAAAAGCGTACTGGCTCGAAGCGCCCGGCAGATCAGTGCAAACGGATCCGCGGCGTTCGGCTGGTGGCGCATAGACATCTCCAGGTACTGAAAAAGCAAAAGCCGAATGCGGGATTGTCCTACCTGCACAGTCAACGAGATTGTCAATTCATCGACTGACTCTGGACAGCATGCATTTTATCCTAACCGCTACTTGAGTTCGTTCGGGAACTCCACATCACTTCCTCTGGAATGAAAAACATGTTTGAAACGCGTGAACTCACGGAATTCAGGAGACAGGCTCGCGAATTCGTGCGGGCCAATTTGCCGGCCGATATTCGCGACATGGTGCGAAGCGGGCGACAGATTCCACGTGAGCGCGTGGTCGCCTGGTATCAGATCCTCGCGAGCCACGGCTACCTTGTGCCGCATTGGCCGCGTGAATGGGGTGGGCAGGGTTGGACAGTTCAGCAGGAACTGGCGTTCGAAGAAGAGCTCTGCAATAACGACGCCCCCGAAATCGTCATGGTCAGTTTTTCGATGATCGCGCCGATCCTGATGCGCTTCGGAACCGCCGCCCAGCAACATCGATTCTTGCCGGAAATCGCGGCGGGAAGGCAATGGTGGTGCCAGGGATACTCGGAACCCAACGCGGGGTCCGATCTTGCCTCGGTGAAAACGCGAGCCCATCGCACCAATGACGGATTCGTCATCAACGGATCGAAGATCTGGACGTCCTATGCGCAATACTCGGACTGGATCTTCTGCATCGTGCGCACCGATTCGGACGCGAAGCCGCAGGAAGGTATTTCGTTCCTGCTCGTCGACATGAAGTCACCGGGCGTCACGGTCAGACCGATCGTGGGTATCCATGGCTGGGTAGTCTTCAACGAAGTGTTTTTCGATAACGTGGAAGTCCCGTTCGAGAATCTCGTGGGTAAGGAGAACGAAGGATGGACGATTGCGAAATCGTTGCTTGAATTCGAACGTCTGAAACTGGCGCGAATCGGCGAGAACAAGCGACGCAGGGCACGCGCTCAGGAAGTCGGGCTGACCCGCACCGAAGGCGGCGTGCGTCTTGCAGACCGTTCCTGGTTCCGGCAACGGTACGCCGAATTGGAGATGCAGTTGATGGCACTCGAAGCCAATGCCGCCCGTTTCATACAGCGCTCCATCTCGGGCCACCCCATTGGCGCTGACGTTTCCATGTTGAAGCTGCGGGGAAGCCGCCTGATTCAGCTATGGGAGCAGTTGATTGTCGATGGGTTGGGCCAGGAAGGCCTGGTGCTCGATCCTCAGGTGCTTGAAGTGGGCTCCCCATCACAGGAACAGGACGCTATTTCAGCAACCGCCTCGTCGCGACGCTTCGTCGCGCGTGGCTACACGATCGCAGGCGGAAGCAGTGAAATCCAACGCAACATTCTTTCCAAAGCGGTACTCGGACTATGAGCGCACACAATCTCGACAACGACCAGGACATGCTGTCCGATAGCGCCAGAAAATACATCGCCCGCGGCTACGGTACTGCCGTGCGCGAAGCGTCGTTCGCTCACCCACACGGATGTCTGCCGGAGCGCTGGAAGGAGTTTGCGGAACTCGGCTGGCTCGCCATGCCTGTTCCTCAAGCCGACGATGGGCTGGGCAGTTCGCTTGGCGACATCTGCGTGCTGGCGGAAGAGCTCGGACGCGGGCTGGTCAACGAGCCCTTTGTCGCCTCCGCTGTATTGGGCACCATGCTGTTCGTTGATGTGGCGACACCCGAACTCCGTGCACGTTACCTTCCTGGCATCGTCGCCGGCCGCCAGCGCCTTGCATTCGCAGCATGGGAGTCCGGCATCTCGTTCGATGGAGGCGCCGTCACCGTGACTGCGCAGCCGAGCGGACAGACCTTTTCCCTGAGCGGCAAGAAAACGTTGGTGCCCGGCGGTGCCGGTGCGGACGCGTTTCTGCTCGCCGCCATGGTGTCGAGCGACAACATGGGCCTCTTCCTCGTGGAAGCAGGCTCGCCAGGCCTGACGGTGACGCCACGCTCGCTATACGACGGCCAGCGCGTAGCCGATATCGTGCTCGACGGGGTTGATTGCGCCGTGGCACTCGTGACCGGATCGCGTGATGAAGTGTTGCCACTGATCGAACGCGCGATCGACCGTGCGATCGTCGCGCATTGCGCCGAGACCGTGGGCGTCATGGTTGCCGCGTTCGATACGACCCGCGATTACCTCACCATGCGCAAGCAGTTTGGGCGCGCTATAGGCGCGAATCAGGTGATCCAGCATCGCATGGTCGATCTCATGGTCGAAATCGAGGAGGCACGCGCGTTGACACGCGCTGCTGCCAGCGTGATCGATCAGGAGGACGGTGGCGATTCAACCTCACGACGCCGCTACAGCGCGGCTGCCAAAGCCTTTGTTGCGCGAGCGGCAACGCACGTGTGGGAAGAGTCGGTGCAGCTCCATGGCGCGATCGGCATGACGCAGGAATATGTGCTTGGCCAGTTCGTCAAAAGGCTGGCGGCCGCTTCGACGCTTTACGGAGGCGCCGAGCATCAGCTCGAACGGCTTGCAACGACCGTGCTCGAAGGTGCTCATGTCGCATGACAAACAAAACACGCGTGAAAACGCCCCCTTGAAGGGATTGCGTGTTGTCGAGTTCGGACAATACATTGCCGTGCCGGCCAGCGGCCAGACGATGGCCGAACTGGGCGCCGACGTTATCAAAGTAGAGCCGCCCGACGGCGACGCCGGGCGGTATGCGGGCTGGAACAGGGACCACTACGGACCTATATTTTCAGCCTGCAACCGGTCGAAACGCTCGGTTGTGCTCGACCTGCGCAATCCGGATGGACGGAAAGACGCGTTTGCGCTGGCGTGCACCGCGGATGTGGTGCTCCAGAATTACCGGCCCGGCGTGATGGAAAAACTGGGGCTTCATGCAGCAGCGTTGACTGGCAAGGTGCCTCGTCTTGTGTACGGGCAGGTCAGCGGTTTCGGTCAGAGCGGCCCGGCCAGCGACCGGGCCGGTTTCGACATTGCTGCACAGGCGGAAAGCGGCATGATGAGCATTAACGGCGACGGCGATCGGGATCCGACGCGGGTCGGATTTACCGTGGTCGATGTCATGGCTGCCAGCGCGCTGACCTCAGGTGTGCTTGCGGCGCTGCTAAGGCGGTCGGTAAGCGGCCAGGGAGGCATTGTTGACGTCTCTCTCGTCGACGTCGCTGTGTCTGCACTGTCCAGCACCTGGGCCGATTATCGGCTGACTGGCGTGGTGCCGGTCCGCTCAGGAAACGGTCAGACCAACGCAACGCCGGCAGCCGAGGTGATGCCCACCGTCGATGGAAACGTCGTGATTTCAGCCTATACAAAGGAACATTTCGCGCGTCTGTGCACCGCGCTTGACCGACCGGAAATAGCCGCCGATCCGCGGTTCTGCGAAAACGCGGCGCGGCTGAATAACCGGGAAGCGATGCTCGTTGACTTGCGCCGCGCAACCCGGCGGTTTTCTACGGCTGATCTCTGTGAACGTCTTGCCCGCGCCGGTGTTGTTTTCGGCATGGTGCGAACGATGGCGGAGGTCAGACCGGGACAGGCCGGCGCGTCTGCCGACCTGTTTGTAAAGGTCCACGCGGCGGGACGAGAGCCATTGCTGCTGCCAGGCTACCCCGCGACGTTTCACGACTACGGCCGTCATGAGGGACGCTTGCCGGATATCGGCGAGCATACGGCGGAAGTACTCGCGGAGCTCTCGCTCAAAAAAACCGGATGGCGCGGCGAGTGAACTCGATTCGTCGATTCTCAGATTGCAGAACTACCCTCAAGTGTCATAAAGGACCCCTATGAAGACGCGTATTACAGATTTGCTCGGCATCCGCTTTCCCGTCATTCAGGGGGGCATGCAGTGGGTGGGGCGAGCAGAACTGGCGTCGGCCGTTTCCAATGCGGGCGGCCTGGGCGTGCTGACCGCGCTGACCCAGCCGACCCCGGACGCTTTGGCACAGGAAATCGAGCGCTGCCGAACGATGACCGACAAGCCATTTGGCGTCAATCTGACCATTCTTCCGTCTGCGAATCCTCCTCCCTATGCGGAATATCTCGACGTGATCATCGATAGAGGCGTGAAGGTGATCGAAACGGCCGGCAATAGTCCCAAGGAATTCATCGAGAAGCTGAAGCGCAATGGGGTGAAGATTGTTCACAAGTGCACTAGCATCAGACATGCGCTGTCTGCCGAGCGCAACGGCGTCGATGCGGTCAGTATCGACGGATTCGAATGCGCAGGACATCCGGGAGAAGACGACGTACCGGGTCTGGTACTGATCCCTCTCGCGGCGCGAGCGTTAAAGATTCCGGTCATCGCGTCGGGTGGCATCGCCGACGGATATGGCATGGCCGCGGCCCTCTCTTTGGGCGCTGAAGGCGTGAACATGGGTACCCGTTTCTGCGCGACCGTGGAGGCGCCGCTACATGACCACATCAAGCAGAAGCTCGTGGGCGCGAGTGAACGGGATACACAACTTATCTTCCGCACGTTACGCAATACGGCGCGCGTACTCAAAAACGCCGTGTCCGACGAGGTGGTCGCCACCGAGCAGCGCCCAGGCGGTTGTGTGTTCGACGACATCCGGCATCTGGTGGCGGGTCGTCGCGGGCACGATGCGCTTCAAACCGGCGAGGTCGATGCGGGATTGGTCTGGGCGGGGCAGGTGGTTGGACTCATCGACGATATTCCGACTTGTGAAGCACTGTTGACCCGCATCGTGTCGCAGTGCCGCGAGCGGCTGGCGGTGGCCGTTTCACTCGCCGCTTCGCACTAAATCTGCCGGACAGGTGACCGCGGGCGCTGCCCGCGGGCCCTTGGCGATGCCATCACTCAGGGAAACCATGCAGGTCGAATGACGCCGGATTGTCAAGTTGTTGACCGTCGTACGGGGCGCTTCGGCTCTAGGATGTCAACGATCCGAAATGCGTCGCGGCGCCAGTGAAGAATCCGTGTTCGCTTCATCGACCGGGCCGCACTGTTGCGCAATGGCCCGCTGCATCGCTTGGTATCTGTGTCCTCGCAACAGAGACCTTAAAAGGTCCAATGCGGGTTCCGTTTGCTACTACAAATCTATATTGCCTGTCGGGCGCGGGGGCATTTCCCCGACGCCGGGCCGAAGCGATCCAAGGAGGAGACATGTTTCAGAAAACCAGTCGATTGCGCGCCTGGATGGTGGTCGCCATGCTGTTCCTGTTCATGGTGATCAATTTCGCGGACAAGGCGGTCATTGGACTCGCCGCAGTGCCGATCATGCACGATCTCGGGTTATCGCATCAGCAGTTCGGGTTCGTCGGTGGCAGTTTCTTCCTGCTGTTCACCGTTTCCGGACTCCTCTTCGGGCTCGCGTCCACGCGTATCAAAACCAGGTGGCTGCTGGCGTTCCTGTCGGTTGTATGGGCAATCGCACAGTTTCCGCTCGTCGGAGCTGTGACCTATCCCGTCTTGATAGCGTGCCGTGTGTTGCTCGGAGCGGGCGAAGGCCCCGCTTATGCTCTCGCCGTTCACGCTAGCTATAAATGGTTCGATAACTCGAAACGTAACTTTCCGACGGTGATCGTTCAGCAAGGCGCGAGTGTGGGCCTGCTGCTGTCAGGTCCGTGCCTGACCTTTCTGATCACCCGTTACGACTGGCATGCTGCATTCCTCGCCCTCGGTATTGTCGGATGTCTTTGGGCGGCATTGTGGCTGGTCGTTGGCGAGGACGGGACCGTCGATGAGACGCCTCCTGCCAGCGAGCCGGAGTTCGCCACGGCCGTAACGGGCGTCCCTGCGCAAAGCGTGGGCTTTATCGTCAGGCAGATCGCGACCGACAGGACGTTGGTGGGCGGCATCATTTTGACATTCGTCGGATACGCCGTCGTCTCCGTCAACTTTACGTGGTTTCCGGCGTACCTGCGCACGGGACTTGGCTACCCGGCGAACGACGCCGGCTGGCTGTTTTCGCTTATGGCGGGCCTGTCGATACCGGCCATGCTCGCGGTCGCGTGGATTTCGCGCGTGCTGAAAGACAGGGGTGCTTCGTCACATCTGTCGCGTGGCGTCCTGGCCAGTGTGCCCGTCGCCCTGGCAGGCATCTTCATGTTGTGCACGACGGCTGACATCAGTGCGAGTGCAAAACTCGTGTGCTACACCATCGCCAGCGTACTGAGCCAATGTGGTATGACGCTGTCGCCTATGATGATCGGCGAAGTGGTGGCGACACGGCAGCGAGGCGCATGGCTGTCCGTCGTCACGGCGCTCGGCACATTCGCCGGAGTACTCGCCCCGCCCATGATGGGCCATTTCGTCAGCGCAGCGCACGGAACCGCCGCGGGATTCGAGCATGGCTTTTTTCTTCTTGGCGGCCTGTTGATTCCAGCAGGACTACTGGGTATCTGGCTGATGAATCCGGAAGCATCGGCACGACGATTGCAGCGGCTACGCATGCTTCGCGAGAATGCCGACGCACAGATCCCCCTCGCATATGAAGAGAGCAGGTCCAATAAGGCGCAACGCCTGAAGCGAAGCGCATAGCGATTAGTTGGCCGCTCTAATGGCATCTCGAGCTCCTCGAATACCTACACCATTCAACAAACCGGCTTGCTGCCGAGGAAGAGACCTATGTCCCATGAAGTGAAGCACACGTTCCTGGAG
>NZ_JBAUSA010000647.1:0-2283 GCF_049581465.1 Caballeronia sp.
CGCTTCGTCCGTAGCGAGCGGGTGGGATCGGGCGTCGGCTGGCTGAGCTGGCGTTATGCGCTGGCGTCCCTGGAGCGGCGCAGCGGCGCGAGCGCGCTGCAAATCACGGCGCTGGGCATCGGCTTGATGTGCCTCCTTCTGATCGTGATGACGCGCAGCGACCTGATCGCCGGCTGGCGGCAAGCCACGCCGCCCGACGCGCCCAACCAGTTCCTGATCGATATCCAGCCCGACCAGCGCGCAGGCGTAACCGACTATCTGAAGCAGCATGGCGAGGCGGGCGCCACGCTGTCGCCCATGGTGCGTGGCCGCTTGATCGCTGTGAACGGCAAGCCGGTGAGCCCGGACGACTACAAGAACGCGGATGCAAAGCGCCTCGTCGACCGCGAGTTCAACCTTTCGTACACCACCCAGTTACCCGACGATAACCGCGTGGTCGGCGGCAACTGGTACGGCACGGATGGGCGTGCGCAAGTATCGATAGAACAGGGCATTGCGAAGACCATCAACGTGAAACTTGGCGATACCCTGCGCTTCGACGTCGCTGGCCTGCAAGTCGACGGACCCGTGACGAGCGTGCGCAAGGTCGACTGGAATTCGTTCAAGGTCAACTTCTTCGTGCTGATGCCACCGCCGTCCATCAGCGATCTGCCTGCCACGTTCATTACGAGTTTCTATCTGCCCGCGGGGCGGCAGGCCGTGATCGACGGCCTGATCGGCAAATTTCCCAGCCTGACCGCCATCGATACCGCTCCGATCCTCGCGCAAATCCAGCGCGTCCTCAATCAGGTGATCGGCGCCGTGCAATTCCTGTTTATTTTCACGCTCGCGGCCGGTGTGCTGGTGCTGTACGCCGCTCTTGCCGGCACGCGCGATGAACGCATGCACGAGTCCGCGTTGTTGCGCGCGCTGGGTGCGTCTCATAGCCAGGTGCGTTCGGTGCAGATCGCGGAATTCGTGGCGGTCGGCGCGCTGAGCGGGCTGATGGCCGCGCTTGGGGCACAGGGAATCGGCTGGTTGCTGGCGTCGCGCGTGTTCGAATTTCACATCGATTTCAATCCCTGGCTTGTGCCCGTCGGCATTCTCGCGGGCGTCGCGTGCTCGGGCGTGGGTGGCTGGATCAGCCTGCGCCGCGTGCTGTCGCGCCCGGCGCTCCAGTCGTTGCGCGACGCCTGAATTTATAATGAACGCATGACCGAAACTACCCAGGAACAAGCGCCGCAGACGTCGGCGTTCGAACTCGTCGGCGGTGAAGAGCGCGTCCGCGCGCTTGTCGACCGTTTCTACGACCTCATGGACCTCGAACCCGAATTCGCGCAATTGCGCGCGCTGCATCCGCCGGCGCTCGACAATTCCCGCGACAAATTCTTCTGGTTCCTCTGCGGCTGGATGGGTGGCCCTGACCATTACATCAGCCGCTTCGGCCATCCGCGACTGCGCGCGCGGCATTTGAATTTCGCGATTGCATCGAACGAACGCGATCAATGGCTGCGCTGCATGGCTTGGGCGATGGAGGACATCGGCCTTGACGAGCCCTTGCGCGAACGTCTGCTCACTTCCTTCTTCGATACCGCCGACTGGATGCGCAACCGTCCCGGTTGAGTGGCCCTTAGCGTAATAAGTGTTCGGTTGATTTGCCTGGAGACCCCATGACTACGCGCCGAGTTCGCGTGATGCTGGATGCGCGTGCGCAGTCGGTTCTGGACGAGTGGTTCGGGGCGGCGGGATCGGCGGAATTTGGCCACGCGCGGCGTGTGTGGTTCAAGAAAGATGCCGCGTTCGACGCCGTGCTTCTCGCGCGTTTTGGATCGATGCTCGAAGCCGCTTTGGCGGGTACGCTGGCGTCCTGGGCGGAAACGCCCGAAGGTGCTTTGGCGCTGATTCTTTTGCTCGACCAATTCACGCGGAACTGTTTTCGCGGTACGCCGCGTGCGTTTGCAGGTGACGCGCAAGCGCTTGAGCTTGCTCGCACCATGGTTGCTCAAGGCGATGACCGCGAATTACCGACGCCGTATCATCGCGTGTTTGCCTACCTGCCGTTCGAGCACGACGAGACATTGTACAGCCAGCGCGAAGCTGTGCGCCTGTTCCAAACGCTCTCCGACGAAGCTGGCCAAGCCGACGCGAAGGACGTGGCCGCGCAACTCAACTATGCCCACAAGCATGCCGAAGTGATCGAACGCTTCGGGCGCTTTCCGCATCGAAACGAGATTCTTGGCCGGGAGACATCGGCGCAAGAACGTGCGTGGCTGGAGAAGAAAGGCGGGTTCTGACGTTCCCATG
>NZ_JBAUSA010000648.1:0-3986 GCF_049581465.1 Caballeronia sp.
GCCCAACGGAATCATGGGTCTCATCGACATGGCGCTACGCAAGAAGAAAGCAGGAGGACACCCACATTGACCGCCTATAACGCATTGATCGTGGACCTTCCGCCCATACCGGAAGTCAGCGAACGTAATCAACATGGCATCACGGGCCTGGGCCATGTGCTGACACCGGGCGAGATCGACGTCTCGCACGGCACGATCCTGTATCTCGAAGACGTGATGGTCAGCTTCGACGGATTTCGCGCGCTCAACAAGCTGACATTATCGATCGACGTGGGGGAACTGCGTTGCGTGATTGGGCCGAATGGCGCCGGCAAGACCACCATGATGGACGTCATCACCGGCAAGACGCGCCCTGATTCGGGCAAGGTGTTCCTGGGCCAGACCTTCGATCTCACGCGCATGTCGGAGCCGGTGATCGCGCGCACGGGTATCGGACGAAAATTCCAGAAGCCGACCGTGTTCGAGAATCATCCCGTGTGGGAGAACCTCGAACTCGCGATGAAAACCAACAAGGGCTGGCTGGCATCGCTGCGCTCGAAGCTCGATCGCGCGGCGCAGGCCAGGATCGAGGAAACGCTCGAACTGACGCATCTTGAACGCGACGCCATGCGTTACGCCGGCGAGTTGTCGCACGGGCAGAAACAGCGCCTGGAGATCGGCATGTTGCTGATGCAGCAGCCCGCCCTTCTTCTGCTCGATGAACCCGCCGCCGGCATGACCGATCATGAAACCATGCAGCTTGCCGATTTGCTGAACAAGCTGCGCGGCACGTGTTCGATGATGGTCGTCGAGCACGACATGGAATTTGTCGCGGCGCTGTCGGGCGACACGGGACGCGTGACGGTGATGGCCGAAGGCAGCGTGCTGGCGCACGGCACGCTCGACGAAGTGAAGCGCGACGAAAAAGTGATCGAGTCATACCTCGGCCGATAACACCCAAGGAATTCCAGATGCTCGAAGTCGATTCGCTTAATCAGTTTTATGGCGGCAGCCACATCTTGCGCGACGTGAGGATGACTGTGCCGGAGGGCAAACTCACAGTCCTGCTCGGCCGTAACGGCGTGGGCAAGACGACGTTGCTGCGCTGCCTGATGGGTGTCGTGCCTACGAAAGGCGGCACGATTTCATGGCGCGGCGCGAAGATTTCTTCGATGCCCACGCACAAGCGCGTGGCCAGCGGCCTCGCGTACGTGCCGCAAGGACGGGATATCTTTGGACGGCTGACCGTGGAGGAAAACTTGATGGTGGGCGCGGCGAGCCGCAAGGCGCCATCGAAAGTACCGGACCGGATCTATGAACTTTTCCCCGTGCTGAAGGACATGAAAAACCGGCGCGGCGGGGATTTATCGGGCGGACAGCAACAGCAACTGGCTATAGGACGGGCGTTGATGAGCGAGCCGCAATTGCTGATTCTCGATGAACCCACGGAAGGCATCCAGCCGTCCATCATCCAGGATATCGGGCGGACCTTGCGACAACTCGTCGATGAAATGGGCATGACGGTGTTGCTCGTCGAACAGTATTACGACTTCGCGCGCGAGCTTGCCGACCGGTATTGGGTAATGAGCCGGGGCGAGATCGTCGCGGGCGGTGCGGGCTCGGAGATGGAAGCGAATGGCGTGCGGGAGTTGATCGCAGTCTGACGCTCGCCGTAACATGGCGGCTTCTTCTCTTCGATCCCTGGCATTTGATGCATCACGAACCTTTATCCGCGCTGTTGGCGGCTCCTGTCGAACACGAGTGGCACGGCAAGCTTGAACTTGGCTTCACGCGCCAGCAGTCCGGACGCACGGCACTGACGCATCGCAAGCACGTTGGGCCTTTGCGAGTGCAACGGCCTTTGTATCCCGAAGGCGATGCCATTTGTCATGCTGTCATCGTGCATCCTCCGGGGGGTGTCGCGGGTGGGGATCGGCTGGCTATTGACATTGACCTGGCTTCGGATACGCATGCGGTCATCACCACGCCCGGCGCGACCAAGTGGTACAAGGCGAACGGCAAGCTCGCGACGCAACGCATCGATGTGCGGCTGGCGGCTGGCGCGAGGCTGGATTGGCTGCCGCAGAACAACATCGTGTTCGAGGCGTCGAATGTGGCGCTGGAGTTTTCCCTGACGCTCGACGACGACGCGACGGCTATCGGCTGGGACGCGATGCAGCTAGGCCGTCAGGCAGCCGGCGAACGATGGTCGCAAGGGCAATTGAGTTCTGTTGCGCGGATTCGGGGCTCTGATGGGCGCTTGCGCTGGTTTGAGCGCGCTTTGCTTGCGGCAGACGATCCGTTGCGTATTGCGCCGCAAGGGCTCTGGGAATTTGCGGCTTATGGGACGCTTTGGGCAGTCGGTCCCGCTTGCGACGATACGCTCGCGGAATCGCTCACCGGCTCCTTGCCCTTCGGTGACTCGCTTCGCGCCGCTGCATCTTGTGTCGCGCCGGGGGTGATCATCGTGCGCGCCATCAGTCATTCGATGGAACCGCTGCAGCGCGCGCTAACGCAATGCTGGATGCAGTTGAGGCCTGTTGTGCATCAGGTCGATGCGAAACCGTTGCGGTTGTGGACGACGTAGCCTTCAATCGTTGCAAAGAAATGGCACCACGCAGGTGCAGTTAAACGCATTATTTTTGTGCATGACAAGATTCCCACGCTCGCTGACGCCCATCTGTCATGACGCAGAAGGGATGGCACGACTCTCGCTTAGCCTTGGCGCAAACAGCACAGCCTGCTTAAGCTCCAAGGAAACCCATGACCAACCCGCTTCGCCGCGCGTGGCTCGCAGCCATTCTCGCCGTCCCCGCACTCGCCCTTTCCCCTCTCACCGCTCAAGCCGACGCCCTGGACAACATCTCGAAGGCCGGCACGCTTAAGGTCGCCGTCCCCGAGGACTACCCGCCCTTCGGCGCAGTAGGCGCAGACATGAAGCCGCAAGGCTATGACATCGACATGGCCGCGCTCCTCGCCAAATCGATGGGCGTAAAACTGGAACTGGTTCCGGTCAACAGCGCGAACCGCGTGCCTTACCTCACGACAAACAAAGTCGACCTCGTGATCTCATCGCTGGGAAAAACGCCTGACCGCGAAAAGGTGATGGATTTCTCTACCGCCTACGCGCCCTACTTCCAGGGCGTCTTCGGCCCGGCCAACATCAAGGTAATAGGCCCCGCCGACCTGACCGGCAAGACCGTTGGCGCCACCCGTGGCGCGCTCGAAGAGATTGCTCTGACGCAAATGGCGCCGAACGCGGCCATCAAGCGTTTCGAGGACAACAACGCGACCATCCAGGCGTTCCTCTCCGGACAGGTCGACCTGATCGCGGCGGGCAATATCGTGGCGGCGGCGATCCTGTCGAGGAACCCGCCGCGCCGGCCGGAACCGAAGTTCGTGATCAAGAACTCGCCGTGCTTCGTCGGAATGAATAAGAACGAACCGCGCCTACTCGCTAAAGTCGATGCTGCCATCGCGCAATCGAAGCAGGACGGCACGCTCGAAGCCCTGTCGCAGAAATGGTTCAAGGCACCGCTGCCCGCTGGTCTATAACAACTCATAAAGCACATAAGAAAAGGCGCGGCGTTCAATGGCTTATCAACTTCAGTTCGGCGATCTCGGGCAGTACGCCGGCATGTTCGCGAGCGGCGCGGCGGTCACGCTCGGGCTGACCGCCGTGTCGACCGTGTTGGGCCTCACGGTCGGCATACTCGGCGCGGCGGGCAAGGGCAACAAGTTCGGTGCGGTGCGTTCACTCGTGGGCGGCTATGTGGAGGCGATCCGCAATACGCCATTTATCGTGCAACTGTTCTTCGTCTTCTTCGGGTTGCCGGCGCTTGGCATCCATATTGATGAATATGTAGCGGCCGTTCTCGCGATGACGCTCAACCTCGGCGCGTATTCAGTGGAGATCGTGCGCTCCGGAATCGCGGCCGTGCCCAAGGGTCATCATGAAGCGGCAGCATCGCTTGCCATGACGCGAGGGCAGACGTTCATCCATGTGG
>NZ_JBAUSA010000649.1:0-11032 GCF_049581465.1 Caballeronia sp.
GCTTTCAATCGATCCGCGCGCTGGCGGTGCTGATGTCCTTGCTCGGCACGATCGACCGGCCCGGCGGTTTCAGGCACAAGTCGCCTTATCCGCGGGCCGTGCCGCTCTCGGCCAAACCGCCGAACCACCCGGATGCCGTGCAGCCGAATACGCCGCTCGCCAACGGGCCGCTTGGCTGGCCCGCCGCACCCGAGGACCTGTTCATCGACGATGCCGGCGAACCTGTGCGGATCGACAAAGCGTTCTCCTGGGAATACCCGCTCGCCGTGCACGGGTTGATGCATAGCGTCATCACCAACGCATGGCGCGGCGATCCTTACCCGATTGATACGCTGTTGATTTTCATGGCCAACATGGCGTGGAACTCCTCGATGAACACGGTCGAAGTCCGCAAGATGCTGGTGGACAAGCATGAGGACGGCGACTACAAGATTCCGTTCCTGGTGGTCTGCGACGCGTTCCAGTCGGAGATGACCGCGTTTGCCGATCTGATCCTGCCGGACACGACCTATCTGGAGCGGCACGACGCGATGTCCATGCTAGACCGGCCGATCTCCGAGTTCGACGGTCCAGTGGATTCCGTGCGCGTGCCGGTGGTACCGCCGACCGGCGAATGCAAACCGTTTCAGGAAGTACTGATCGAACTGGCGAGCCGCCTAAAGCTGCCGGCATTCACCACAAAAGAGGGCACGCGCAAGTTCCGCGATTACCCGGACTTCGTCGTCAATTTCCAGACCGCGCCGGATTCGGGCGTGGGCTTCCTGATTGGCTGGCGCGGCAAGGACGGCGACAAGTCACTGGTCGGCGAACCGAATCCACGGCAGTGGGAGCAGTACGCCAACCACAATTGCGTGTTCCATTACACGCTGCCGGAGCCGCTGCAATACATGCGTGGCGTCAACGGCCCGTATCTGAAGTGGGCGGTGGAACATGGCTTTCGCAAGTTCGACACGCCGATCGTGATCCAGCTTTACTCCGATGCGATGCAAAAATTCCGCCTTGCCGCGCAGGGTAAAACGGCGGGGCGTCAGCCGCCTGATCATCTGCGCGAGCGCGTGGCGCGTTATTTCGATCCGCTGCCGTTCTGGTACGAACCGCTTGAACTCGCCGCCACTGACCTCACCCGCTACCCGCTGGCTGCCGTCACGCAGCGGCCCATGGCGATGTATCACTCATGGGACTCGCAAAACACGTGGCTGCGGCAGATTCACGGCGAGAACTATCTGTTCATGAATCCGTTGATGGCGCGTGAGAACGGTATCGAGGATGGCGGCTGGATCTACGTCGAATCGCCGTGGGGCAAGGTGCGCTGCATGGCGCGCTACAGCGAGGCGGTGGAGCCGGGCACGGTGTGGACCTGGAATGCGATCGGCAAGGCCACCGGTGCGTGGAATCTCGGGCCGGACGCCAACGAATCGCAGCGCGGCTTTCTGCTCAACCACCTGATCACCGACGAACTGCCCGGTGTGAAGCCAGGTGACGCCCGCATGTCGAACTCCGATCCGATCACCGGGCAAGCGGCCTGGTACGACGTGCGAGTCCGCGTCTATCCGGCTGAGGCCGGTGCGGACCATACGCTGCCGCAATTCGCGCCCATGCAGGCGCTGCCCGGTTCGACCGGGGTGCTCCAGCGCGTCGTCCAAACCTACTTCGCAGGACGTGGCGAGTTTGCTGCGCGCCTGCGCAGCGCCGGCAAACCAAAATAGCGAGGAGCATCCGATGACCCAGATGGCGCTCGTAATCGATCTGAACGTCTGCGTGGGATGCCACGCGTGCGTGACGAGCTGCAAGGAATGGAATACGTCCGGCGAGGCCGGCAGTCTGGCCGATTTCCGGCCCTACGACGCCGATCCGTCCGGCACGTTTTTCAACCGCGTGCAGACCTTCGAAGCCGGCGAGTTTCCGCTCACCGAAACCATCCACTTCCCGAAGTCGTGTCTGCACTGCGAAGACCCGCCGTGCGTGCCGGTGTGTCCGACCGGCGCGAGCTACAAGCGTAAGGAAGACGGGCTCGTGCTGGTGGACTACGACAAATGCATAGGCTGCAAGTACTGCGCGTGGGCGTGCCCCTACGGCGCGCGCGAACTCGATGAACAACGCAAGGAGATGACCAAGTGCACCCTGTGCGCGGATCGAATCCATAACGAAGCGCTGCCGGAACGCGACCGGAAGCCGGCCTGCGTGCTCGCGTGCCCGACTTCGGCGCGGCTGTTCGGCGATATTCATGATCCGGATTCGGTGGTGTCGAAGGCGATACGCGAACGCGGCGGATATCAACTGATGCCGGAGTGGAATACAAAGCCCTCCAATCACTATTTGCCGCGCCAGAAGACAAGCTCGTGCGGCGGCGACTCGTGTTCGTGCAAGTCGGGCAGCACACAGGCTGAAGTCGCGCAGGAGAGTCCATCCGCTGCATCCGCCGCTGCGTCCTCCGATACCCAAGCGGACCACGTACACCTCCACGCCGAGCAGCGGGGTCCGGTGTCTGAGATGTTGGGGCGCGTATTCAATATATTGAATCTCGGGAGACGCGTATGAAACCCGCATTTTCTGTTGTGTTCCTGACCACACTGATCGGCGCAGCGCAGGGCTTGCTTATCGCGCTGTTCGGCGTTGAGCTTGCCACGCGCATCGGGCTGACTGTGGCGAGTTCAGCGCCGCCGCAGATATTTTTCGTGCTGGATGCCGTGCTTGTCGTCGTGCTTGGCGGGCTCGGCCTGCTGGCCTCGTTCTTCCACCTTGGGCATCCCGAACGCGCATGGCGTGCGATCGCGATGTGGCGAACGTCCTGGCTTTCTCGCGAATGCCTGGCGTTGCCGGTGTTCCTCGGCTGTGCATTCGCCTATGGCGTGGCGCACTGGGTCGGGTCGCCGTGGTCGCTTGAAATCGGTGCGCTCGGCGCACTCGCGAGCGCCGCGTTGTTTGTATGTACCTCGATGATTTATGCCTGCCTGCGCTTCCTGCAGGAATGGGCAACGCCGCTCACGATGGTCAACTTCGTGCTGCTTGGCTGCGCCTCGGGGTTCACATTTGCGACGGCGAGCGCCGCGTGGTTCGACCCCTCGCTCGTCCCCGCACTCGCGGCCTGCGCTTGCGTGTTAACGCTGGCGGGCTGCGCGAGCCGGGTTGCGTCGCTCGTGCGGAACGCAGGTTTGCGACCGACATCAACCGTGCAAAGCGCGACTGGCATCAAGTCGGCGAAGGTCGTGCAGAAGTCGCGCGGTTTTACGGCAGGCGCGTTCAATCTGCGCGAGTTCTTTCACGGACAGACGCCGCGTGTATTGCGACGCATCAAGTGGACGTTCCTGGTTGCCGCATTCCTCGTTCCGTTCTTCCTGCTCGCGCTGGGCGGCAGTTCGTCGTCGGTTGCGGTCTCGATCTGGTTGCTGTGTGCCGCCTGTGCAGTTCAGTATGCCGGGCTGGTCGCGGAGCGCTGGTTCTTCTTTGCGGAAGCGCGGCACCCGCAAAATCTTTACTATAGTGCGGTTTCCTAAGGAGTCGAATGGGCGCCAGATGAAGCACCCCACAACGCCCTCAATCTCGCCGACACTATGCGTTAAAGAACTCGACAGCAAATTTGATGAGTTCGGCCTGACCTTCTATATCCAATTTACGCTTGATGGACATCCTGTGCGTCTCCACCGTCCGAATTGAAAGTCCATGCAGAACTGCGATTTGTTTGTTTGACAAGCCGTTTGCTACATCTCGCAGCACCTGTTGCTCGCGAGGCGTCAGTTTCTTCATCTGCAGATAGCGAACGGAGTCGAGCGTGAGACCGTAGTTCGGCGCCGGGGCGGCTTGATTGAGTTGATCGCTGAAGTAGGTGCCGCCGCCCAGGATGGTGTAGATGGCCGCTACGATTTCCGTGGCAGGCGCGTCTTTCAGAACGTACCCGCCCGCGCCCGCCATCTTCGCCTCAGCCATGTATTCCGCATTGTTGTGCATCGACAAGACGAGAACATGCATTGCCGGTCGACGTAGCCGGATTTCCCGCGTGAGTGCGACCCCGCTGCCGCCTTTCATGCTCAGGTCGGTCAGGACCAAATGCGGCTCAAGACGCTCAATCGCTGCTAGCGCTTCGGGCATATTGGCCGCCTCGCCCACTACGCGAAAGCCGTCGATTGCGTCAAGACGCAGCCTCAAGCCATCGCGCACGAGTTGATGATCGTCTACTAGCAAGATGTCGATAGTGCTTGTCATGTGCTGAGGTGGCTTGATGCGGGTGGAGAGAGATCGACTGGTATAACCGCCTTCAACTCGGTCCATCCCGGTTGCGATTGGATCACGAACGTGCCATTGAGCGATTCCACGCGTTCGCGCATATTGCGCAGTCCGATTCCTCGTCGTGGATCGGACTGTACCGCGCCGTAACCAAAGCCGATGCCGTCATCAATAATTGTCAGGACGACTTGACCTGGCACACAGGCGAGGATCACTCGGACACTGGACGCATGTGCATGACGCGCAATATTCGTCAGTGCTTCCTGCGCTACGCGAAACAACGCCGTATTCACCGCATCGGGCACAGTATGGGCATCGTTTGACGCTGCATTGACTGTTATGTTCGTGTGGGGCGTCTTGCCCGTTTCGTTAAACTCAAGCGCTAACTGTCGAAGCGCCGCGCCTAAGCCGAGATCGTCGAGCATCGCCGGCCGCAGATCGTGAGATATCTGCCGGATTTCAGCCAACGTTCGATTGGTCTGCGCCAGCGCATTTTGTATGGGCGGCCCGCTGGCGTCGTTTTGATCGGGGTTCACAGGCCTAAGTGCAAGCGCCGACTCCAGCAACAGCTTGATCGACACAAGCATCTGACTAATGCCATCGTGAAGCTCACGTGAGAGGCGGCCTCTTTCCGCCTCCTGCGATTCCACCACCTGGCGAGCCATTATCTTCAACTGTGCGTCCGAGCTGCGGTGGTCGGTGACATTCATCGCAACGCCGCACGCGCCGATAAACCCCATGCCCAGTGCGCCGACCAGGCCAATCAAAAACAGCGTGTGACGAATATTGGACGATGCCTGAAGTTCGGTTTGCAGGAGCGCAGCATTGACGTCGTCCAGATAGATGCCAGTCCCGACCATCCATCCCCATCGGTCGAACGTCACGACGTAGCCCAGTTTGGATTCCATCTTATGCGTCGAGGGACGCTCCCACAGATATTCAACGAAGCCGCCTCCACTCTTTGCTTTCTTCAATAGAGACTGGATAGTCAGCGCGCCGTGAGGATCCTGCATGGACCATAGATTGGTCCCTACGAGTTGGGCCTGGCGGGGATGCATAAGCAGATTGCCCTGCAGGTCATAGACGAAGAAATAGCCATCGTTACCGAATTCCAGCTTGGACAGCACCGCCAGCACCTGCGCGCGCGTACCGGGGTCGTCACGCCCCGAGTTATAGAGCGGCGCGACCGCACTTTCCGCAAGCGCGACGTAATTCTTGAGCTCGGTTTCCTTGCTGCTTCGATACGCAGCCGCCATCGCACGCTGTTCGGAATTCGACAATGCGTTGGCTTGCAACGATACGGCGACGGCAATCGTAGCCATTGCTCCGATGAAAGGCAGCAGGGCGAGAATCAGCCACTTTCGCTTCATCCCGTGCAGTAGGAGTCGCATTAAATTTGCCGCGTAGAAAGTTGAACTGCCTGGGCGCATGACGCTTGGACGTGGGTGGCGAGGTCAGCAACGCCATGCATGTGCGGATTGTGCCATCGAGACGAACATTGGTTCTTAACCGACCGGCCGCCTGCGTAGTAATACGTAGGGTGATTCCTCCCTTGACGGTCCATGGGCACGGTCTGCACAAGCGTCGCATCGCGGCTCGCGACGACTTTGCGCCCCTCTACGTATTACTACGGAAGGCGGCGAAACAAATTCCGCCAATACTCCCGCTTCAGTCCCCAAAGAGGCTGAATCCAGGAGATCGATATGAGTTCAGAAAGCGTGTCCACCGGACGACGCACAGTCGGCAGTCTATTGCTATTGATTCCCTACGTGGCCCTGATGTGGCTGCCCTTCTATAACGACACGCGGCCGTCATTCATGGGCTTCCCATTTTTTTATTGGTATCAGCTGCTATGGGTGCCGCTGACCTCCCTGATCTTGTACGTGGTCTATAGGTGGGTTCGATAATGCCGACGACATTCAATTGGACTTCCGGTCTGGTATTCCTGGGATTCTTCGCGCTGGTCACTGTGATCGGTTTCTTTGCTGCGCGCTGGAAGGCGGGCGACCTGACTCAATTGCACGAGTGGGGTCTGGGCGGACGGCAATTTGGCCCCGTGATTTCGTGGTTCCTGGTGGGCGGTGACTTCTATACCGCGTACACGGTCATTGCCGTACCTGCGCTGGTCTATGCGGTCGGTGCTTACGGATTTTTTGCGCTGCCCTACACCATCATCGTCTATCCGTTCGTATTTGCGGTCATGCCAAAGCTGTGGTCTGCCTGCCAGAAAGGCAATCACATCACGGCAGCCGACTTCGTGCAGGGCATCTATGGTGGCCGCTGGTTTGCAGCCGCGATCGCCCTGACGGGGATCGTCGCGACCATGCCTTACATCGCGCTGCAGCTAGTCGGCATGCAAGTGGTGATCAAGAGCCTGGGCGTGACCGGTGAAACACCGCTGGTGGTCGCTTTCATCATCCTGGCCGTCTACACCTACGCGAGCGGCTTGCGTGCGCCGGCGATGATCGCTTTTGTCAAAGACATCATGATCTATATCGTGGTGATCGCGGCGATCTGGCTTATTCCCAGCAAGCTGGGCGGCTATGCATCGGTCTTCGACGCTGCGGATCACTTCTTCACCGCGAAGGGCGGTAACACGGGCATCACGCTCAAGGCTAGCCAGTTCACGGCTTATGCAACGCTGGCGTTCGGGTCGGCGATGGCCGCCTTCATGTATCCCCACACGCTGACAGGCGTGTTGAGTTCAAAAAGCGCGAAGACCATCAAGCAAAATGCGATCGCCCTGCCGGCGTACACGCTGCTGCTGGGCCTGATCGCGCTGCTTGGCTACATGGCAATTGCGGCAGGCGTAAAGGTAACGTCCGCAACCGACGTGGTACCTGTGCTGTTCCTCAAGTTGTTCCCATCGTGGTTCGTCGGCTTTGCGGCCGCGGCGATTGCGATTAGCGCACTGGTACCGGCGGCCATCATGTCGATTGGTTCGGCCAATCTATTCACGCGCAATTTGTGGAAGCCGCTAATCCAGCCCAACATCACGCCATCGCAGGAAGCCTCCAATGCGAAAGTGGTATCGCTGGCCGTGAAGCTGGGCGCGCTGGTGTTCATCATTTTCCTGCCAACGCAGTTTGCAATCGACCTGCAGTTGCTGGGCGGCGTGTGGATCTTGCAGACGTTTCCAGCGGTGGTGTTTTCGTTATATACGCGCTGGCTCAAGCTGCCTGCATTGTTTATCGGATGGTTGGCCGGGATCGGGCTGGGCACCACACTCGCTTTCATGCAAGGCCTCAAGCCTATCTATGCACTGCATCTGGGTGACGCGACGTATCCGGTTTATATCGGCGTGCTCGCGCTGGGAGTCAATATTGTCGTGACCCTCGTACTGTCGGCAGTGTTGCCTGCGCGGATTACGCCTCTTACCCGGTCCGTCGCATGAGCGCGGTGAATTGAACACGCCGGCGATTCGAAAAAGGGAAGAAAAAGCGCTCGGCTAGCGGAGCCCAGGCAAAGCTGCCGGAACCCGGAAGCGGCGGTCCCGATACGAAAAACGCCCCATGATCGAGGCAAGATATCGATCGTGGGGCGGTGACGTAAAGCTGACGAGCGCGGCTAACTCTGGCGCTCCGGCGATGAAACAGCCGGTCTGAATGATGGCTTACTGAGCTACTGCGCCTGAACCCTGCTGCGACGAACCAGTAGCTACGCCGCCCATTGCGGCGTTCTGGGCAGCAACACGGGCTTCAGCAGCCTGGAGGTTCGACGGGTATTGTTGCGGGTTGTACCGGGCCGGGTTGTAGCCAGCCTTTTCGATTTGCACCAGTTGTTCGTTTACTTGCGCACGGGTCAAAGGTTTGTTCGACTGGGCGAAAACGGCAACCGGAGCGGCAAGGGTAGCGGCAATAACAACGGCTTGAATGAGCGATTTCATGATTTTTATCCCAGGGATTGTTCTTTTTCGGGCTGCAGACTGGTTCGTTTGCAGCAACGAAGACAGTCTACGAAGATCGCAAGCTAGGGTAAATACCTAATTTACGAATTCACTGTTTCCCAAAAACAGAACAATCGGGGCGGAAACAAGACCTCGATCCTTACCAGATCCAAACACCGGATAACCCTGCTTGCTGCCAAACGAGGCCGCATTGATGTTCTTTCCGCCGGTTCCCTGTTCAATCATCTGCTTCGCCGCCTCGCAGCAAGGGAATCAGGGAGAACGTGAACCAAAGAACCGGCAAGCGATCTCCGTCCTTGCCGGCCGCGCTGCGTCAGGCGAAAGCACATCCGCCGTCAAGCCGAATGTGCGGAACTCGGCGGCACCCGGTACCCGGTAGCCATGCTTTCAGAGAATGGGAGTTATTCATCCTGGCTACCTACCGGCGCGACGCGCGTTCCCGGAAGATCCTATCCAAGACGAGTCGACGGTTCGCCTACCCAGATTCGATATCCTGATTAACCCGCCGGAGACTCATCATGTCGCTCCAGGACAAGCTCGACGCATTCAAGGCCGATTTCAAGGCAGGCAAGCCACCGTACAAGGCACCACCCGAAATCCATCCGATCATGGAACGCGCGACCGCGGAACTCATCGCCAGCGGCCAGGCTACCCGCGCCGTCAAGGCGGGCGACCGCGCCCCGCAATTCCGCCTGCAGGACCAGGACGGCAACGCAGTGTCCTCTGCCGAGCTGCTAGCCAAGGGACCGCTTATCGTCACGTTCTACCGTGGCGTCTGGTGTCCGTACTGCAACCTCGAACTGCAGGCAATGAACGAAGTCCTGCCCCAGGTTCAGGCACTCGGCGCCAACGTGGTCGCGGTCTCGCCGCAGACCGCCGTCAACAGCCGTAAGTCCGTACGCACCAACGAGCTGCGCTTCCCCGTACTGAGCGACGTCAGGAACGAGACCGCCGCCGCGTTTGGCCTGCGTTTCAATCTGCCCGACTATCTGGTCGACTTGTACAAGTTGCTCAAGAACGATCTGCCGTCGTTCAACGACGATCCGAGCTGGACGCTGCCGATGCCGGCACGCTATGTCATTGGCCAGGACGGCGTCGTGCTGTACTCCGAAGTCAATCCCGACTACACGCGTCGGCCCGACCCGTCGGACATGCTGCCGGTCCTCGAGAAGGCCGTCAGCGTCTGACCCAGGCCCTCTCCCGCGCAGCAGCATGCGGCGCGGTCTTTCCCGCTCATCTAGAGCATCACGAGATACGTCGCGTTAGCCGTTGTTCCAAACTGCCTTGCGCTTTTCCAAAAAGGCATGCACGCCTTCGCGCTGGTCCTCCCCATCGAAGAGGTCCATGAAGCGCTCGCGCTCCAACGCCAGCGCGGCCCTTCGCGGGACACCCTGACGAGCGCTGTGAATCAGTTGTTTGCTAAACGCTACCGCTTGCGGGCTCAGGCTTGCCACGCGTTCCGCCATTTTGAGTGCCGAATCCAGCGATTCTCCCTTGCCCACGATCTCCTCGACCAGTCCGATTTGCAAAGCGGTATTGGCATTCACCCGTTCGTTGGTCAGGATCATGCGCTTGGCCCAGCCCTCCCCCACCAGCCAAGGAAGCGTCTGAGTACCACACCCGGAGGGAAGCAATCCCACCGCGGGTTCCGGCAGTGCCATCTGCGACTGCTCTTCGGCAATGCGAATGTCGCAAGCGAGCGCGCATTCCAGTCCGCCCCCCATTGCGTAGCCGTTGATTGCTGCGATAACAACCGGGCGTGCCTCCTGCAGCGCTTCGAACGCTTCACCGAATCTTTGCGCCATCAAACGCGCCTCTACTTTGTCACCTGCGGCAAAGCGCTTCAAGTCCGCGCCGGCGCTGAAAAACTTGTCGCCCGCGCCAGTCACCACGACGGCATAGATGTGCCGATCGTCATTCAATGTGCGTACTAGCTCCTTTAGCGATAGCAAACTTTCGGCGGTGAAGGTATTAGCCGGCGGATTGTTGAGGGTCAGGACGGCAGTGTGGCCCTCCTTCCGATAGTCGATCATTTTGCTCTCCGATGGTTGAAAAGGCACGACACGCATCCTCAACGTAGGACGCAGACATCGATGAACGCCAACGTCACGAATGGGCATCGCGCAAGGATTAATGCTTTATCGCGTCTACGTCACTGCACCCGTTCTTTAACGTAACGACCCGGTGCGGCCTCGATCTCCTTATATTTTGCATTGCCAAGTTTCTTCGGTGCCGGGATCTCTTCCCCGGAATGCGCTTTGAGCCACGCAGCGTAATGGGGCCACCAACTGCCCTGCACTGAGTGCGCGCTTGCAAGCCACTCGTCGGCACCTTTGTCCGAATCGCCGCCAACCCAATAGTTCCGCTTGTTCTTGGAAAATGGATTGACAGGACCGGTGATGTGACCGCCTCCGCCCAGTACAAACTCGACCTTACCCCTGGAATGTCTCACGTCCGCATAACAGTCACGCAAGTAGGATGAGAACATCGGTCCGGGCAAGTTGCTGTCGTCGCTGTTCCAATAAAAAAGGTCAAACGCGTACGGCATCTTGCCTTTCAAGTAGTTGTTGATCACGAAGGACCACACTAGATCGTTCGCGCGTAGGCTCGCAAAAGCCCGAGAGAGCTCTTTGCCGGAGACGATTCCACCTCGGGAGAGGGCATTGAGTCGCTGATCGAGAAGAGCTCGACCCAGATACATGCCGATTTCACCTGGGTCAGAGTAATCCAGCATGGCAATGAGCTGGGTCATGCTGGCCACTGCATATTTTCGCTTTGAGGCAAGCACGGCAAGTGCACAAGCCAGCAGAGAGCCGCCAACGCAGTAGCCTAGTGCATTGACCTTCTCCTGCTTCGTGATTTCGGACGCTACTTCGATCGCCGCTATCACACCCTTCTCGACAT
>NZ_JBAUSA010000650.1:0-5561 GCF_049581465.1 Caballeronia sp.
TGGTTGTCTCTTTTGATTCTTAGGGAATAGATCCTTATATATAGCACCGTCTGCCACCGTGGCACACGGGGGCATAAAAGTTGAAGACTCTGTGGAGTCGGCCGGTGGATTCGTGAGCGTGATCGGCGCTTCCTTCGCGTCGGAGGGGCGCGTCAGATAGCCGAGGACGATTGCGGACCGCTCCGTTAGATGAAGATAGGCACGACCGAATAGCCCAGCGGCGCCATACCGTTTTTGCGGGGCGCGTTCGATGAGTCCCGCCTCTTCGAGATCGTCGAGACTTCGGTAGAACGTCCGCATCGATTGCATGGATCGGCCCGTCAACAGTTCACGCCGGGCAAAAATGGCCGCGTACGGATTGTTGGCGTCGACGGTTCGTGCGAGGGCGGCCAGGACTGCCCGGGCGCGTGCCGGAAGATCGGGGAAGTTCGCGGCGCGATGTGCTGCGCGAAACACCACCCATGGAAGATTTGATTGACCCGCGAGGAAATCATCCAGAACGGTTTGATCCGCCTCTGTCGTTTCTGAGGGTAAGTCGAGAGGATGCAAATCCCCCTCGCCAGCAACAAAAAGTTGCGCGATAAGCATGTCACACGTCCATTTCTTCAAAATGGAAGAGAAACGCTTGACTGCCGATCGCTATCCGCTACACTTCGAGGTGTTGGGCCTTTATCCGATTCCCGTCGGAGAAATGCAGCGGTGGGCAAGCGACAGCGAAGCCCGGTTACTCAAAAGCCTTCGGTTCCCGCCGAAGGCTTTTGTTTTTGTGGCGCCGATATCAATTCATGGTCGTCTTTTTACCAGTTCGCTAAGTTGCTGATTTGAAAGGGTTCCCTAGAAGGGAGTAAGACCCGATACAAGCAAGGAGTGCTTTGCTTGTATCGGGTCTATTGCTAAGTCATTGATTCTATTCAGTTCCCTACTAGGGGCCGGTCGGGAATCAGTGTTTATTGAGTTCCGCTTCAATAAACGCATGAATCCGCTCGGCCCACTGTTCCGTCTCACCCGCTTCGTTCCCCGAAAACGCAACGCCGATTACGCCGTTGCGCGCCGAGATTTGACATATCTTGCGGGCGCCCCGCTTAACAACCAGTGGTTGATGAGCGTTTTGGGAGGGCCTTGCCGGCCTCGTTGCGGCAACGGCCTGGGCCTGTGTGAAACTGTCGTCGCTGATCAAGCGTTCGATTGCGGACTTGACCTTCTCTTGGCGCCCTTCCGATACCGCCTTCGCCATTTGTTCGGCCGCGTTGCTTCCCAGACGCTCTGGTCGAGTCGATAGCAACTCCTTGCACTCATCGGGAAGCAAATCGAACTTCATGATCCGCCCGACGTGCGAGTCGCTGATTCCAGCGGCCTTCGCCAACTCTTCCTTCGTTATGCCGGTTGAATCCTGTAGCGATTTGAAGCCCCAGAACTTTTCAAAGTCAGAAAGAGTCGGCGATAACAAGTTGGAAAAGAAGGCGGCATACTCAACCATCGATGCATCGATATCCAGGACGATGCCGTCGATCTCAGTCCGGCCAAGCTCCCGGTACGCTGACGCACGGTTGTGTCCAGCGATGATGTCGTAGTCGCCATCCGGCCTCTCTCTAACCGTAATCGGCTGAGCCAGCGGATACGTTGCCAAATTTGCTTTCAATTCGGCGTATTCCGCCGGCGCTAGCCGACGACGGCGGCCAGGAACTTCGTGCAGCTTGCTTAGCGGAATCTTGCCGGGAGCACGTTGCTCCAGCGCCTTCTTGAGCTTGTCGATTTCCGCCTGCTGGCTGTGAACGCGTCCCTGAAGACCGATCAGTTGACCGGGAGCCGTTCGCGGCGCGACCGGCTCAGAAGGGCCGTCGTCCAGATCGTCGTCGAGCCGAATGCCCGCTGCCTTAGCCTTTTGTTTCGCTGCCGTAGACATGTCTACTCCTTGTCCCAGAGGTAACAAACCTTGCTGTCGATCAGATCCACGACTTGATCGTAGGGCACACGAATCCTGCGCAGCGTCGCTGCGTTGCCGTCATAGTTCGGGAAGTCGTACACCGTCGAAAAATCGTTGGTGGTTGTCCGGGCGAGGTCGGTCTCCGGTATCTCGACCGGAAGTACCCTTTCGCCGTAGGTCGTAATCACCCAGTCACGGACGATCGACGCATTGGCCTTGTTGGGCATTCGCGTAACCAGGATGTCGATGAAGTCGAAAACCTTCGCTTCGTCGGCGGATTCGCCAAACTGCTTCATGCCTGAAACCATGTCGGAAAAATGCGACCAGAACTGCACCATCGACGCGAAGGAGAGCGTGTCCGGCATCACTGGAACGATTACCCCGTCGGCCGCGAAGAGGGCGTTGATCGTCAAATAACTCAGCGTAGGTGCCGTGTCGATGATGATGTAGTCGTATTCTTTCTTCAGATCTTTCAGACCGTCGTTCAAGACGTTCCAGAACTTCGCGCTCGGCGACGCATGGACTCGTGCCGGGAGCATGAACTCTGCATTGAACAGATCAGTAGACGACGGGATCAGATCCAGGTTTTGCCAGTAAGTCTGCATGGGCAAACCCTTCATGCTGAAGGTTTCGCCGCTGACGTAGGCTTCGATCAAGGGCAAGATAGTCTGCTCGCCGTTGATCTCTGCGTGCGGATTGATCCCATAGAGCGTGGTCGCGCTGCCTTGCGGGTCCATGTCTATATGCAGGACGCGCCGCCCGTGCCGTAGCGACAAACCTTGCGCCAGCACCATTGAGGTGGTGGTCTTGGTTACGCCGCCCTTGAAATTCCCAATGGCGATGACCTTGCCGTCTTTCCCTTCTGGTCGCTGCCTTGGCTTGCGTTCCGCGCGCACCCACTCTATGGTTTCACTCAGCGTGAACTGGCGGGCAGCACCGGCCTTTTCTTGCGTGCCTTGCGGCAGTTCGCCTTTCTTGATCAGATAGGAAAACCGCGCTTTATCAATGCCGCAAAGCTCCTGCAGTTTTCCACTCGGGAAAACCGGCGCAACCTTTCGTGGGAATGGCTGGAGCATCTGAGTGCGAATTCGCTCGAGCATCTTGGCGGATCGAGCCGCCAGGTTGACGAGGTCGTCCGGCGTCACCTCGATGGGTGGCGTCGAGAGGTTTATATCCATGCGTTCATTCCCGGTTGCGCTTGTTCTACCAAAAACGTGGATTCTCCCAGAAAAGGTAGAACCGACGCTAAGGCGAAGACTAAGAGGTATACCGAGTAAACGCAAGTAAACTTTGCCGCATGTCATCGGCCGCAAAGCCACACCGTGATTGGGCGAGGAGCTAAAACTTGAAGAAAGACTTGAGCAAGTGCCGGTGCGCATGCGGCAGGTATGCGGTAGAAATTCCCGGCGACTCGCCCATTCATCTCGAAATTTTGAAGTATTAACGCCCCGCTCGGTCAGCCCACCCGGGTTCAGGAATCCAGGTGTTATCTATCTAGCCGCTGTGTTGCGCCGCCGGCATGTCGGTAGCGCAGCGACACAACGCCGGACATCGTCGACGTTTTCCAGCGTGTATCGGGTGCGTATGACGACTCCGATGGATGTCGGGCGAGTAGTACTCATCGAATTCTTTCGAACCGTTGGATATCAATCGGCCACGAAAAAATGCAGAAGTACCTGCTCAATGCGCGCGCCACTGGCGCCGAGCCGGCGAGCGTGCAATAAGCAAGGTTTGCCACGAGAACGTGTCGATTGGCTTCGAGATTGCCGGGCTCAGTCATCGCAGGGACAGGACCGAAGAGTCCCGAAGCCTGAATCAGGTTGCCATCGAGTTGAGTGATTCTTTCTGCCGTAGCAGGGTGGCGCGGCCGCGATTGCGAGCGCCAGCGCCGGTCGAAGCGGATCGGGTTGCAAATCAGTGGCCTACGCCCGGTATCGTGAAACAACCTTAACTTCAGAGGGACGCCGCCAACCGCTTATCACATAAGGCAGAGCGGAACAAAAACCATAATGTTCCACGGGAATAACGCTGCGCCGCGCCGGCCAACCCCATCGCTCTGGTCAAATTCGATACGCAAGCCGGAACGTGATCAAGATGTAGCAATAAATACGTAATGTGTAGTCAAGATACGATCTTCTCGTTCCCGGCGCAGGCGAAAGAATGAATGGCAGCTTCTGTCTCGTGGAAGCGCAAACGCGCGCCGAGGTCGACGTGGTTAGTCGCGGAAATCATTTTCTTCGATGTCGGCTTATGGGATAAGGGCCGGCATTACCGGTTTTTAGCGCGTTGGTTAATGCGCCCAGCGTGTGACAGACTCTCCGGGAGCGACAGCGCCACGCTCCTCGGATCATCATCGCCTCACCGAAACCCGCTTATGCCGCCGAACCCCATCGAGCCCAAAAACCACAAGGCTGACGGACTGCACGATCTGCGCGTGAGGAAGTATGGATTTCTGCTCCTCGACAATTTTTCGCTGATCGCTCTGGGCGCCGCCGTCGATCCATTGCGGATTGCAAACATGATCGTCGGGCGGCGGGTCCGGGTGCGCCTGGAAGATACGCCCAAGTTCAAGGCGCTCGAGATATCGCGCCACGTAGCGCGTGCGCCGGTCACGGAATTGCTGAGCGTGCATCGACCCGCGTGCGGTACAGCGGTTTCGCGTTCCGTTTCAATGCGGCCAACGCGTTGTTTGGCGGTACCGCGCCATTCGTTGCGACGTGGTTGATCCACGCGACGGGCAACAAGCTGGCCCCGGCCTGGGATCTCATGGGCGCGGCGGGCGTCGCACTGGTGGCGATGCTCGCGAGTCGCGAGACGTCGCGCGGACCGCTTGCTGATCACTGAATCACAGTTGATTGAACTCGGACCCCGTTCGTTTCGATCGGTTTCGGCGGGGCTGACAGACGCGGGCGGAGCCGATCCTTTTACCCCGGGGGTGCGTCACTTGCCGACCAAGGCCCGCAAGTGCGCGATGACTGCATCCGCGACGTCGTCCGGTGCTTCGCGCAAGGGAAAATGCCCCACGCCGTCGAACACTATGCGTCGGTATCCACCGGTGAAATGCCTTTCCAATCCCTCCGACAAAGCCGGTTCATCGCAGAAGTCGGCGCCGCCCTGAATCATCAATGTGGGCGTGGAAAGGGCATCCATGCCTCGCAATCTTTCCGATAATTTGCCATACCCCGGATCCGATGCTTCGCCGTCACGCCAGCGCCGCCGATATCCGTTGAGCGTGACCCGGATCCAGTCGGGGTTATCGAATGCGGCGGCGGAGAGCGCGAATTCTTCATCGTCGAACCAGCCTGGCGGCGACCACGTGTCCCACTGCAAGCGGGCGAAACCCTTTGGGTCGGCGGCGACCGCGGCGGGGCCACCATCGAGCGCCATGAACCATTGATACCAGAACTTTCGCGCCTGTGAAAAGCCGGGTAAAGCGAACGTTCCGTTTGGCTGGAACGCGAGTGCGAGTGCGGCAATGCGCTCGACACGGCCCGGAATGAGCGCCGCCAGCGTGTAAGCCGCCCGAGCGCCCCAGTCGTGGCCGATTACGCTGAACCCATCGATGCCGATGGCATCGGCCAGATCGATCGCGTCCTGGGCGAGCGCCACCGCTGAACCGTCCCGCACGGTGTCGGGC
>NZ_JBAUSA010000651.1:0-2209 GCF_049581465.1 Caballeronia sp.
GGACGATGGTTGAGATCGTTTCCTCCAGAGCTATTGCCATCGGCAATCATCAGCCGGACCCGGTCATCAGGCAGGAAAATGGCCCATATGCCGCCGGCCTGGTGACCGTCGTACTTGGCAATCTGCACGTTCTCGGCCTTGTACCAGTAACCCGGGGCCTTGGCGCCGAGCTTCTTGACATCCTTGAATACCAGCCAGCGCACCGTCAGTCGTAGGTCGGACTGCCAATCCAGTGGGTAGCTGGTGCAACACATGCCACCGCTTTCAGAAGGTCGTCCTTCTTCGCGGATTGGCATGACGTTCGAGCCGCCACCGCCGATACCCGTACCAACCGGGCCAGCGATTTCGAACGAGTCGACGTACCATTGGGTGTAGCTCAGCGCTTGCCCGTCACCACTCAGAAGCTCAACCCGATGCGGCACAACGGTGTGCGTGGCCGCGGGCGGCGGAGGGCTGGCGCAAGCGGCGAGCGACAGCGCAGTGGCGAACAGCAGGCTGGCGGAAACGCCGCGGCGCACGCGTCGAGAAAGGGGATTCAATATCATGTCGTCAGGTCTCCGGATTAACGTGGCACGAGTGCCGAACCGCCTCTTGCTGCCTTGAGCACGCACTCAACGCAGATTTTTCGGCGTGAGATCGACGGAAACGTCGCGTGGCCCCCGGCAACCCGGCCAGCCCATTTCAGATTCATTGCGTATTCCCACCCTTGCGATACAGCTGGTTCCATTGGTCATCCAGCACACCCTGCACGATGTACGGGTCACTGTCGGGCGGCCGATGATTGAGATCGTTTCCTCCAGAGCTATTGCCATCGGCAATCATCAGGCGAACCCGATCACCAGGCAGAAAAATGGCCCAGATACCACCGGCCTCGTGGCCGTCGTACTTAGCAATCTGCACGTTCTCGGCCTTGTACCAGTAGCCCGGTGTCTTGCCATCCTGCTTCTTGTCGGCCAGCCAGCGCACTGTCAGTCGCAGATCCGGCTGCCAGTCCAGTGGGATAGCTGGTGCAGCACATGCCACTGCCACCAGAAGGACTTCCATCGTCGTTGACAGGCATCGCGTTGCGTCCGCCACCACCAATGCCCGAACCCTTCGGGCCGCTCAGCTCCCACGTGTGGATATACCAGGGGGTGTAATTCAAAATTCCAGAGTCGCCGCTCAGGAGTTCGACCCGATGCGGCACAGCAACTTGGCTGCCCGCGGGTGACGAGGGGCTCCAGGCGGTAAGCGACAGCGCGATGGCCGACAGCAGGCCAGCGGCAACGCCACGGCGCACGCGTTGAGAAACGGAATTCAATATCATGTCGTCAGGTATCCAAATTAACGCAGCACGAGTGTCGAACCGCCTCTTGCCGCCTTGAGCAGGCACTCGATACAGATTTTTTTCGGCGCGAGGTCGACGGGCACGTCGCGTGGCCCCGGCAACCCGTGTACGGCCGCATGCGCGACAAACTGGCCCGTCGTACCGTGCACGATTCCGCTCGAATCGAACTGGGCGAAGCTGCCGCCCGCTTCAATGCGTAACTTTTTGTGGGCGCGTAGAATGATTTCGTCACCGGTGATCTGGATCTTGTCCTGGGCGAGCAGCACGATCGACTTCGTCAGGGCCTGAAGCACAATGTCGCCTGCTGCCGCAACGAACTTCATCACCTCCCGTTGCGCCACGATCCGGATGGTGTCGCGCACGGTCGCGAAAAGGCTGCGACCGCTGGCAATCCCCACGTGTCCCTCGGTAGTGATTGCAACCTGCTGGGCCGCAACGTGTACAGTCGCCGGCGTGACGACTTCCACGCCGGCCCTGCCAGCCAGCACGAGATGCGGTTCGGACAGTTCGGGGAACGGATTGTCCTGGGTCGCACCGTCGCCGCGAATTTGCTGGTTCTGTGCATCAAGGGTTTTGACGATGTCAGCCTGGTGGTCGTCTGCGTCCTGCGCTTCGCTTTGCTGCGCGATCTGGGTCAACGCGTCGTGCAGACGCTGGGCCGAGACAAGACGTTCGATCGTCTCCCCCATGTCCTTGACGTGCCCCCGTGCATCGGGCCGCGCTTCGGTCGTTACCAGCATGCCGCGCCCCGCGCGGAACACTGCGTGACCGTCGGTCCTGACTTCCGTCCCTATGCCGCGAGCGTCCTGTCGCCCTGTGTTGCCGGGGACGCGGGTGATGTAGCCAAGATTCAATTGCGAGGAGGCTTCGTCACTTGAAAGC
>NZ_JBAUSA010000652.1:0-2005 GCF_049581465.1 Caballeronia sp.
CGTATTACTAACGACAACCGCTTTTCTTACTATTACGATGCTTTTTAATCGCGGATATCTGGAGCTTTAGTGATAATCGATGGGTGGCTTTTAAGCGTTTCTAAGCCTCACGCTGCCCGCGGCCGCGTCGCCGCTGCAGGATGGCCAATATCGATTCCTCCCGGCGACCAGGAACGACGTCGATCGATGCGCCCGCTGAAATCACGCCGGTCTTGATGACGCTTAAATACACACCTGCATATCCGCTCGTCAACATGTGCTTTACGGCACGGGAATAGCCCATGGCGGCATTTAATTTAAAACATGGGGTGCGGAGCGACTCCACTTGAAACTCCACCTCCCCAATGAAGAGACGGTCGCCGATCCACAAATCCGTTTCGATCAACCCGACCGTTGTTAAATTCTCGCCTAGTGCGCCGAACGCTAGCGCACGCTTCGCGTTGGACGCGTCGGCTTCGCGCTGGCGGTCTTGCCACCATGCGTAATGCTCCGACGCAAACATATAGACGGCCTTGTCCAGCCCACCGTGCACACTCAGGTCTGCCTGCTCGTCCCCCGCCAGACCGAGACGTCCGACCTCGACCCCTGCTGGTTGTTCAACGGTACTCACCGGCCTCTTTCGAATTCCGGACTGAACTGTTATGGGCGGCGACGCAGCCTCAATTGATAACGGAGCCGAAATACCGACGCTGACCGCCAGTACTCGAGCTTCGACCCCTTCACTCATGCGCTCTCCATTTGTTCTCAACCCCGCATCCGCGGCGTTGGTCCAAAAATCGCCCGAATGTCTCATGCTGCCAGTTTTTCCACCAGGAAGTCGACAAAACTGCGCACGCGTGACGACAGATGCCGACTGTGCGGATAAAGCAAGAGGAACGGTCGCGAACGACCGCCGTATGGAGTGAGCATTTCCTTGAGTGTCCCGTCCGCGATGTCCTTCTCGACAATGAATCGATAGGTCTGGAATACGCCTGCCCCTTGGCGCGCTAAAGTCACCCCGGCAAGCACGTCGCCCGATGATCCATAGCCTCCGCCTGTCATGATTTCGACGGGGTCGCCATCCCGGTTGAACTGCCAGGGTATGTTGCGACCATTACTAGGCAATTCGAACTGGATGCAGTCGTGGTTAATCAAATCGTCAGGCGTTTTCAATTCACGGGCTTTGCGCAGGTACGCCGGTGACGCAACGACCACCAGTTCCGAATCCTCAAGCTTTCGCGCAATCAGACCTGAATCCGGCGGAGCACGACCCCGGATCGCGAGATCAAAGCCTTCGTCCGCAAAGTCGATGTTGCGGTTACTGAGGTGCGTTTCCACTGTGACCCCGGGATAGCGCTCACGGAAGTGTGACAGCAGCGGTAGGACTCGGTAATGACCGTACGGCGTCGGCATGCTGATTCGCAGCGTACCCGTCGGGGTTGTCTGTTGCCCCGTCGCTTCCCGCTCCGCATTCGCGAGGTAACCCAGTGCCAGTCGACACTGCTCAAAGTATCGCTTTCCCGAGTCCGTCAGTCGGATCTGCCGCGTAGTTCGGACGAACAACTGTACGCCGAGGCGTTTCTCAAGACGCGCCACCGAACGGCTGACCGCAGCAGGATTGACGCTTGCGGCCGCAGCGGCGGTCGTGAAACTTCCCAACTCAGCCGCCAGACAGAACAGTTCGATACTGCCCAGCAGGAGACCTTCAAATTGACGCTGCATACTCTCTCAATGACATAAAATTCCTGGATCTTCGCAGCGCGGCTATTGATCGGTGACGCTTCCCGACACAAAGTGCCTCTTGGCCTGAACGGATCGAAGCAGCGCTTCATACGCGCTGCCGCTATACGTGGAGCGCGCGACCAGGTAGGTATCGATCGTGCCCATCCTTTGCGTGCGAAAGTCCGTCGGCGCACACTGCAAATCCAATATCGACTTCGGGCAAAGCGCGAAACAGGACCCTGCCGCGACGCAGGCGAGCATCGTGTGATACGACGCCAGTTCCATCACCGTCCAGTGATTGCCC
>NZ_JBAUSA010000653.1:0-4108 GCF_049581465.1 Caballeronia sp.
TTGGTGCTTGATTCCGGCAATCAATGCCATGAAATTCTTTGAAGACTCCGCAATATTTGCGCGTCCGACGACGGGCTCGCTATTGGCATAGACAAACGTGCAGTTTTCCGAGAAGAAGGGCGCTAACTGCCGCTCGTCTAGAATCAACCGCCTGGCATACTTCTGATGCGTACTCGAATGCTGCAGTGGATATCTCAGTGGACATGATTAGTAATCCTATTTCAATAGTAATTGATTACGATGTTGTAGATATCTCGAAGCGCCAGCCGCTCAGTGCCCAACTGCGCCTGTCAATGACTCAGCGATCCGACTTTCGTCGGGCGCCGTTCTGAAGACACGTGGCGGTGCAAGCTGCTTGACTAGCAAAGCGATACACGAAATGGCTCCGGCCACGGCGACCGTTGCGAAGACACCGACAAACGTAAAATGCCAGCGTACGAGTTCGGCTACGAGAAACGAGCCTGCAATGCCGCCAAACCGCGCCATGCCCAGCATCCACGCGACGCCTGTTCCGCGCCCCTGAGTTGGATAAAATCCTGCGGCAAGCGCATTCATCGAGGCTTGTGCGGTGTTTGTCAGCACGCCGGATACCAGTACGATTGGCACGAGTAAGGCTACGTTTGCCGCCGTCGCTCCAATACAAAATAGGCTGATCGCGGCGAGCGCGTAGCACGCGCCAATCACGAGATTTGCATTGAAACGATCCATCAGCGCGCCGCACAGCACCGCGCCGACACCGCCAAGAGGGAACAGTGCGGAGATCAGCGTCGCGTTTTTCAGGCTGAGGCCTGCATCCTTCAGCAGGATGGGCATCCAGTTGATCATCGCGTAGATAATCAGGAGTCCCATGAAGGCCGCGAGCCATAGCATCAACGAACCGACAATGTATGAACGTGATAGCACGAGGCCGAGCCCTTTGTCACCCGTTCCCGGCGCAGTCTCGGTCAATACGAAGTCGCGAGCATTGACTGCTTCATCGGAGATGCGCGCGAGAATGGCGCGAACGCGCATTGCGGGCTTGCCATTCGCCACCATGAACCTTACCGATTCTGGCATCTTGAGCAGCAGCAGCACGCCGTGAAGTATCGGTGTGACGCCGCCCAGCATCAGGACACTTCGCCAGCCAGCATGGGGAACCAGCCATGCCGCGAGCAGTCCGCCCAAAGCCGCGCCGAGGGGGAATCCGCAGCACATCAGGCTGGTCACCGTTGCGCGGCGTCGGGTTGGGCAGAACTCGTCCATCATGGTCACCGCGTTAGCCATCGCTGCGCCGAGGCCGATGCCGGTCATGAAGCGCAACACAGTGAGTTCACTGATGTTCTTAGAAAACGCAGACACGACGCAGGCAACACCGAAGAGGAACACGGACCCGACCATCAGGGAACGTCGTCCGACACGGTCGGACAAAGGGCCGGATACGAGCGCACCGAACGCGAGACCGAACAGCGCGGCACTCAGGACCGGTGCGAGGTCGGGCTTGGCGAGATGCCACTCAGTCAGTAACGACGGCGCGATGAAACCGATTGCCGCAGTGTCGAAACCATCCAGCAGGACAATCACGAAGCACATGAAAAAAATGAGTCGTTGAAAGCGGCCGAACGGGTGTTCATCGATGAACCCCTGGACGTCAACGAGCGAAGCATGCTTCATTGTTTCTCTCCTATGTCGACCAGATTTGGCGCTTTAGCGCTTACTCTGGTCCCCCGCAGATTTGTGTGTCGATCGGAGTTAGTGCTTCAGCACTTACTCCGATCCCACCCAGATTTCTGGGTGTCGGCCGGTGTTGGGCTGGTGTCGGGCTAGTGTTAGTGCTTCAGCACTTACTCCGATCCCGTACCACGCTGGTTGACGATCAGAACCGCCGCACCGAGCCACGCACCGTATGACACAGTTGTCGCCTGAAACCCGTCGCCGAAGAAGCGACCGGCGTCGCCGATCAGCCGACTCTCACCCGTCGACCTGTCTGATCAGACCGTTCAATCGCCGATAGAACCTTGTGAAGGTCGAGCGCGTCATTAAAACCAGGAGCCGTGCGGGTCCCGTGGCGCAGATCGTCAGCCATTCGCCCGTATATTCCCGCGACGTTCCGGGCAGCTACAGCATCCCCAAGACCTTCCTCATCCGCTTGCGGTATCTCAAGCTCAATGTAGCCTTCCTGACCTTTACGACCCGCTTCCACGCGCAGCGGCGAGATATTCACCACAAAACTCATATCCGGAAAAGGCAGATCTTCTGCACTACCGGGACGAAATGTGAGGTCGGGAAAAATGCGTCGCGCTTGCTGGACCATCGCGTCCGCGAAATCGACGCCGACGACATGGGCGCCACGACGCGCCGCAGCCGCCGCGAGATAGCCGGGCCCTGACGCGATATCGAGAAACCGCACGCCAGTACGTACTTCAAGCGCATCGAGCAGCGCATCATTGGACTGCGTCGTCAGTTCGCCAAAATACGAGTGATACGGCTGTGCGACTGTTTCCCAGCCCCGACGCTCAAAGGCACTGAATTCGTCTTGTTCCATGTCACCCCTCCATCTGGTTCAACTGCCGCGACACGACACCGGATCGACGCTAGCTGCGCCGACGCATGGTGGTCAGGCTAGCGCCACTGAGCCACTTGTACAAGACGGCGCATCTGCTGAGTGCAGCGTTCGGCCTCTAAACGCCGCCCGCTGCCGGGCGTCTCGGGTCTATGCTTGGTTCTCACCCGCACAAAGAAAAGCAACGGTTTCTTGCCTCCCGGGAAAACACGATTTACCCTGCGTTGCAACCTCGATTTAAAACCTTTCACACCAGCTTGAGCAACCAATTAGGGCACGCAACGTGCGAGCAGCCGGTTATTGTCGTCGTGCGACACTTATTGCGTTTTCGGTCGACTTGTAGCAATCGCAGGAAGGCATCCGTATCCGGTGGTGCGGCTGGGCCTCAAACCCAGTAGGGGGCGTCAGCCGCTCTCTGGTAGGTTCGACTCCTGCTGCCTTCCGCCCGCGCACTCTCCAGCATCTTATTTCGCATGATGGTGATGGTGGTTACCCTTGGGCGATTCGGTGCGAGCGGACGGTGTCTCCAGAGAAATGATGTCGATTCAAATCGAAAGGGATGAGTCATGGTCGGGCCGCGCGGCAATTTGATGTGTTTTTGATGTCTCGACGACACCCCAGCGAGCCTTGGTCGAGCTAAGCTTGTCCCCAAAGATGGCCAGTGGAGAAGTTCGAAGAGGCTCTAAACCGTCTCAACGCGCTTAGGGCCGCCGACTGGCTCACTCACCAGAGGCGGAACTGGAAGATGACAATCAAATCAATCGGACGACGCATTCGGCTAGCGCTTGTCGGTGGCGGCCCAGGCTCCATCATCGGTGAGACGCACCGGATTGCGGCTCGCCTCGACGGCCAGTACGATATCGTCGCTTCGGCGCTAGCATCTGACCCTGAGCGCGCACGACAGGCGGGCATCGACCTCGGTATCACTGCCGAGCGCGCGTATGGCTCGTGGCAGGAAATGCTGCAGCGCGAATCCGTCAGACCCGACCGGGCCGATGTGGTAGCAATCATGACGCCCAATGACTCGCACTACGACATTTGCATGCAGGCGCTGGATTACCGTTTCCACGTCATCTGCGACAAGCCTCTCGCGCACAGTCTTACTGCTGCCCGTGAGATCGCAGCGAAGGTCCGGGCTTCACAGACCGAATTCTGCGTAACGTACTGCTATTCCGGGTATCCGATGGTCAGGCAGGCTCGCGACATGGTCGTGGCGGGAGACCTGGGCGAAATTCGGCAAGTTCATCTCCAATACATTCAGGGGTACTTTGCTGAGCACGACTTACCTGCCGGATGGCGCACCCAGGGTACACGCGGCGGAGAATCACTCGTTTTGATGGACATCGGAACACACGCATTCCATCTCGGCGGCTTCGTGACCGGTCTCGATGTTACGCGAGTATGCGCAGACCTCGGCTCGGCGATTCCCGGTCGGGAACTCGACGACTACGTTGGGGCTTTAATGCATTATGGAAACGGCGCTCGCGGGACGCTCTATGTGACCAATGCCGCCGCGGGGTCCGAGCACGGCCTGAGCTTCCGTATCCATGGCGACAAAGGCGGACTTGA
>NZ_JBAUSA010000654.1:0-13293 GCF_049581465.1 Caballeronia sp.
CGGCAATATCGTGGAGACGTTTCGTCCTGGGCACGCCGACAACACCTACTGGCAGAAGTATGGCGTGCGTGATTATCGCGGCGGCGGGCGTTCGTCGGCGCGGCTGACGGCGCCGACGGTTGCGGCCGGCGCGGTGGCGAAGAAGTGGTTGCGTGAGCGAATGGGTATCGAAACGCATGGGTTCATGAGTGCGCTTGGCGAGATCCCGATTCCATTTGTGTCATGGGATCACGTGCGCGAGAACCCATTCTTTTCGCCCAATGCCGAGATCGTGCCGCGCCTCGAAGACTACATGGACGCGTTGAGAAAAGACGGCGATTCGATTGGTGCGCGCATCAGCGTGGTCGCGACGGGTGTGCCGGCTGGTCTGGGCGAGCCGCTCTATGATCGGCTCGACGCGGACATTGCAAAAGCCATGATGGGCATCAATGCGGTGAAGGGCGTTGAAATTGGCGCTGGTTTTGCGAGTGTTGCGCAACGCGGCTCGGTTCACGGTGACGAAATGACGCCGGAAGGGTTTGCGGCGAACAACGCGGGCGGCGTGCTTGGCGGCATCTCGAGCGGGCAGGACATTACTGTTTCGATCGCGATCAAGCCGACATCGAGTATTCGCACGCCGCGCCGGTCCATCGATAAAGCTGGCCATCCGGCCGTGGTGGAAACATTTGGCCGTCACGATCCGTGCGTAGGTATTCGAGCGACGCCGATTGCCGAGGCGCTGCTGGCGCTGGTGCTGATCGATCATGCGTTGCGCAATCGCGCGCAAAACGCGGATGTTGTTTCGGGCACGCCGCAGGTCGCTGCGCGGTTTTAGGGGTTTGGGGGGGCGTGCCCGCAAGCACAAGCAAGCAGGGCCGCCCAAACCCCACGGGCCCCGTCACATATTCGGATAATTAGGTCCGCCGCCTCCCTCTGGCGGTACCCAGACGATATTCTGCGTAGGATCCTTGATATCGCAGGTCTTGCAATGCACGCAGTTCTGCGCATTGATGACTAATCGATCAGTACCGTCGTCGTTCTTCACGAATTCATACACTGCTGCCGGGCAATAACGACTTTCAGGCCCGGCATAGGTCGTCAAATTCACATTAACCGGCACCGAAGCATCCTTCAACGTCAAATGCGCCGGCTGATTTTCCTCGTGATTCGTATTCGATATGAACACCGACGACAACCGGTCAAACGTCAGCTTCCCATCCGGCTTCGGATAAACGATCGGCTTGCATTGCGAAGCGGGCTTTAACGTTTCGTTGTCCGCATGCTGATGATGCAGGGTCCACGGCACATTGCCGCCGAGCACCTTCTGCTCGAGGCCGACCATGAACGTGCCGAGGTACAGGCCCTTGCTCATCCACTGCTTGAAATTGCGCGCGCGATACAACTCCGTCTTGAGCCACGAGCGATCGAACGCTTCCGGATAGGCGCTCAGTTCATCGGCTTGACGGCCTGCCTGCACGGCCTCGAAGGCTGCTTCGGCTGCCATCATGCCGCTCTTGATCGCAGCGTGGCTGCCCTTGATCCGCGATGCATTCAGGAAGCCCGCGTCGTCGCCAACCAGCGCACCGCCCGCAAACACGAGCTTGGGCAGGGACATCAAGCCACCCGCCGTGATTGCCCGTGCGCCATACGACACACGCTTGCCGCCTTCGAGCATCGTGCGGATCGCCGGATGCGTCTTATAGCGCTGGAATTCTTCGAATGGCGACAGATACGGATTCGAATAACCCAATCCGACGACAAAGCCGACCATCACCTGGTTGTCGTCCATGTGATAGAGGAAGGAGCCGCCGTACGTATCGGTTTCCAACGGCCAGCCCGCCGTATGGATCACGAGACCCGGCTTATGCTTGGCGGGATCGATCTGCCACAGTTCCTTGATGCCCAAGCCATAAACTTGGGGGTCGGCATTCTGGTTGAGCTTGAATTTAGCGGTGAGCTGGCGGCCGAGATTGCCGCGCGCACCTTCGCAAAACAGCGTGTATTTAGCGTGCAATTCCATACCCAACTGGAAATTGCCGGTCGGTTCGCCGTTCTTGCCCACGCCCATGTTGCCCGTCGCCACGCCGCGCACGGCGCCGTCATCGTTGTAGAGCACTTCGGCCGCAGGGAAGCCCGGAAAGATCTCAACGCCCAGAGCTTCGGCCTGCGTGCCCAGCCAGCGCGTCACATTCGCCAAGCTGACGACATAGTTGCCATGGTTCTTGAAATTGTCGGGGAGTAGCCAGTTAGGCACCTGCTTCGCGCCGTCCTTCGATAAAAACAGGAAGCGGTCTTCAGTCACCTCCACATCGAGCGGCGCACCCAGAGCCTTCCAGTCGGGCAGTAATTCGTTGAGCGCCCGCGGGTCCATCACCGCACCGGACAGGATATGAGCACCGACCTCAGAGCCTTTCTCCAGCACGCAAACGCCCAGTTCAACACCTTTTTCCTGTGCGAGCTGCTTGAGCCGGATTGCCGATGAAAGGCCAGCAGGCCCGCCGCCTACGATCACGACGTCGTATTCCATCGACTCACGGGGACCATACTGTTCGACCAGACTCTCCGGGGTCATCAATGCTCCTGTCTAACGTTAGAATGTTTTCTCTCGGGGGACGCGCGTATTGTCGGGGAACGTCCGGCATGCTGCAAGCCGCATCCGCGATAATAGCACGATCGTATTATTTTGTGTTAGCGTATTGATGGCGCGGGTTCGGCACAGTATCGCGACGGCCTCCGGTTACACATCCAATCTGCGTCACTCCATCGCTCTGACCAAGGACAAAACAATGGGCCGTTCGATCAACCTGGAAGGCAAATGCGCGCTGATTACGGGCGCATCCAGCGGACTCGGCAAGCGCTTTGCACAAGTATTGTCGCAAGCGGGCGCGCGTGTCGTGCTCGCAAGCCGGCGCACGGAGCGCCTCAAGGAACTTCGCGCTGAGATCGAAGCGTCGGGCGGCGCGGCGCACGTCGTGGCACTGGATGTCACGGACTACCAAAGCATCAAGTCCGCCGTCGCGCACGCCGAGACCGAAGCCGGCATGATCGATATTCTCGTGAACAACTCTGGCGTGTCGACTCAGCAAAAACTCACGGACGTGACGCCGTCGGACTTCGATTTCGTGTTCGATACCAACACGCGCGGCGCTTTTTTTGTCGCGCAGGAAGTGGTCAAGCGGATGATCATGCGCGGCAACGGCACGGGCAAGCCCTCGTACCGGATCATCAATATCGCATCCATGGCGGGACTCAAGACCTTGCCGCAGATCGGCATTTATTCGATGAGCAAGGCCGCCGTCGTTCATATGACGAAAGCCATGGCTCAGGAATGGGGTCGTCACGGAATCAATGTGAACGCCATCTGCCCCGGATATATCGATACAGAAATCAATCATCAACACTGGAAGAGCGAGCAGGGGCAGAAACTGCTTTCCATGCTGCCGCGTCGCCGCGTGGGTACGCCCGAAGATCTCGACGGCTTGCTGTTGCTGCTCGCCGCTGACGAATCGCAGTTCATGAACGGCTCCGTGATCGCGGCCGACGACGGGTTTGGGCTATGAGCGAAGTCCTGAACCCGCGGGCCGGGACCGCGTCCGACGCCTACCACCGGGTTTTCGAAATGTCGATACCGCTGCGCTGGGGCGACATGGATTCTTTCGGACACGTGAACAACACGGTCTATTTCCGCTTCATGGAAGAAGTGCGAATTTCCTGGTTCAGGGAATTGCCGTTGACTTCTGCGGGCGTCGAGGGACAGGGGCCGGTGATCGTCAACGCATCAATGGAATTCCTGAAGCAGCTTCACTACCCGGGCGACGTCATCGGCCGCATGTTCGTCGGCACGCCAGGACGCAGCAGTTTCGACACGCGCTTTGAGCTTTATCGCGCCGATGATCCCGCTACGCTCTATGCGAGGGGCGCTGCGAAATGCGTATGGATCGACTATGCGGCGGCAAAATCGGTGCCTATCCCCGATGCACTGCGCCGGGCAATCGAAACGGCCGGACCCGCCGCCTAATTATCAAGCAGTCGTTGCAGCAATTCGGTCGCGTTACCCGTTCCGTATTTCCTCATCAGCCGGGCCCGGTAGACGTCGACCGTGCGCGGACTGATATCGAGCACGCGGCCAATCTGCTTGGCGGTCTTACCGGTCACCAGTTGTGCCGCGATTTCGCGTTCACGCGGCGTCAACTCAATCGCCACGCGTCGCGTCGCGCTCAAATCCTCGAACGTCCAGACGCCGGCTTCGTGCGGCGCGCTCAAGTCGAGCGAACGGCCGGTCACGTGGCACCAGAATAATTCGCCGTTCGCGCGTTTCATGATGCGATCGTCCGCGTAGGAGCCTTGTGCCTGCATCAACGCGGCGATGCGCGCGCCGATTCGCTCGAACTCCGCCGTCGACGGATACAACACCTCGAATGACTGGCCAAGCAGCGTGTCCGCCCCGACGCCGAAGATCGCGCAGAGCTGCGCGTTACAGTCTTCAATAATCCTTTTTCGCGACAATACGAGCCCGACGGGCGCAAGATGGAACGCTGTTTGGTAATCCAGTTCACGCATTTGATTCTTACTTGGCTCGAATTTGGCTGGCAATTGGCTGATAGTTTGATCGCTGATTGAGAGGCAGAGGCATACCGACGCGACATAACGCGACGATTACCTATGTATTTTTGCGTATTGTGCCGGATCGATTCGCCGTCGTACTCTTTTGCCACTCGCAAAATCGCCTTGGAGCGATCGAAAAGGCGGCGCAGGACGCTCGCACACTAAGCGAAGTGGCTTGAATAATCAGGTTTTTCATTCAGATCAGGAGGGACGAAGAGATGAACAAGGTCTATCCCGGCGCGAAAGAAGCGCTCGACGGAATCGTGAAGGACGGCCAGACGTTTGCCGTTGGCGGCTTCGGGCTGTGCGGCATTCCCGAGGCGTTGATCGGAGCATTGCGCGATACCGGCGTGCAGGGCATCACATGCATCAGCAACAACGCGGGGGTCGATGGTTTTGGCCTCGGCTTGCTGCTCGAAACCCGGCAGGTCAAGAAAATGATTTCGTCGTATGTGGGCGAGAACAAGGAATTCGAGCGGCAATATCTCGCTGGCGAACTCGAACTCGAATTTACGCCTCAGGGCACGTTGGCGGAAAAACTGCGGGCGGGGGGCGCGGGCATCCCGGCATTTTTCACGAACACGGGTTACGGCACCGTGATTGCCGACGGCAAGGAGACGCGCCAGTTCGGCGACAAGCATTACATACTCGAACAATCGCTGACCGCGGATGTCGCCCTCGTCAAAGCCTGGAAGGCCGATAAATCCGGCAACCTGATTTATCGGCGGACCGCCCGCAACTTCAATCCGATGTGCGCGATGGCCGGCAAGATCACGGTCGTCGAGGTGGAGGAAATCGTGGAAACGGGGGCACTTGATCCCGACGCGATCCACACACCCGGCATTTTCGTGCAGCGCATCGTGCTCAACGCACATCCCGAAAAACGCATCGAACAACGCGTCGTGCGCGCGAAAGGAGACTGACCATGGCATGGAACCGGAATGAAATGGCCGCCCGCGCGGCCAAGGAGTTGCAGGACGGCTTCTACGTGAATCTGGGCATCGGGCTCCCCACACTGGTGGCCAACTACGTGCCGACCGGCATGGAAGTCTGGCTGCAATCGGAGAACGGCTTGCTGGGCATTGGGCCATCGCCGACGGAAGAAGAAGTCGACGCCGACCTGATCAACGCGGGCAAGCAGACCGTCACCACGCTGCCGGGATCGTCGATTTTTTCATCGGCGGACTCCTTTGCCATGATTCGCGGGGGCCACGTGAACCTCGCCATCCTTGGCGCAATGCAGATCAGCAAGACAGGTGACCTGGCCAACTGGATGATCCCCGGCAAGATGATCAAGGGCATGGGCGGCGCGATGGACCTGGTGGCGGGCGTCAAGCGCGTGATCGTGTTGATGGAACACGTCGCGAAGGGCGACCAGCACAAGATTCTCGACACATGCACGCTGCCGCTGACCGGAGTTGGCGTAGTCGACCGGATCATTACGGACCTGGGCGTAATCGACGTCACCGAGGCTGGCTTGAAAGTCGTGGAACTGGCGCCGGGTGTCAGTGCCGAAGAGATCCAGCAAAAGACGGGTGCACCGCTTGATATGAGCGGGATCCAGTAAGACCTGAGGCTGTTTGCCTGATTGACGAAAGGCCGGTCCAGCGCGTTGCTGGCCGGCCTTTTTCCCGTGCGTTTGCGGGTGGCGTTTCGTTTTACATCGATCTGGAATAGGCCGATTGGCTAACGCGAAGACCGTGCTGCCAATTGAACCGGGCAAACCGACTACAATCGTTTCCAGTCACGCATGAGTCTTTGCAGCATCCCTGCGGATCGCTATAGCCATAAGGAAAACCGTATGTCCGTGTCTATTGCTGAAACCTCAACGCCTGCTTTGCCTATTTCGCCTACCCCGCGCCAGCGCCATGTGCAGTGCATCAGCCCGTCCGGATTGCACAGCATCGCGTACACCGAATGGGGCGATCCGGCCAATCCGCGCGTGCTGCTCTGCGTGCATGGACTGACCCGCTCGGGCCGCGACTTCGACGAAGTTGCGAAGGCGCTCGGGCGCGAATACAGGGTGGTCTGTCCGGACGTCGTGGGCCGGGGCTTGTCCGATTGGCTCGTCGACCCCCGGGCTTATGCAGTGCCGCAATATGTATCGGACATGATCACGCTGATCGCGCGCCTGAACGTCGAAACGGTGGATTGGTTCGGGACGTCTATGGGCGGCTTGATCGGCCTTGGGCTTGCCGGATTGCCGAACTCGCCGATCCGAAAGTTGCTGCTCAATGACATCGGGCCGCATATTGAACCCATCGCGCTCGAGCGCATCGCTTCGTATCTCGGCAAGCCGGCGAGTTTCGCGACGCTGCAAGAGGGTGTCGACAACGCAGCGGAACTCGCGGCTTCCTTCGGGCCGCTCACGGCCGACGAATGGCGCGCGATCAATACGCCGCTGTTGAAGGAACGGGAAGGGCGCTGGGGGTATCGATACGACCCGAACGTCGCGGTCCCCTTCAGCGCCGCCAATCCCGAAGCATCCTCGCTCGGCGAGGCGATGCTGTGGCGCGCGTTGGCTGCGATCCAGCATCCGGTGCTGGTCGTGCGGGGCGAACAGTCGGATCTGTTGTCGCGCGAAACAGTCCAGAAAATGGTCGCGGGCGGGCAGGCCGTTTCGAGCGTGGAGATCGCCGGCGTAGGCCACGCCCCCGCATTCCTCGCGCCCAGCCAGATCGAGATTGCGCGCCGCTTCTTTCTTGACACAACCGCTGGGAACGGATGAAAACGGATGAAAACGGATGAAAACGGATGAAAACGGGCAGGGCATAATATCGGGTTGATTCTGGTTTTTTGTCATCCACTCCATTTTGGGAATAGCCATGACAGTCATCCGTGCTCATGTCGGCAAGCGTCTTTCTGAAATCGCCATTCACAACGGTACGATCTATCTTGCCGGCCAGATCGCCGACGATACCGATCAGGACATCACTGGCCAGACGATCGAAGTATTGGGCCATGTCGACCGCTTGCTCGGTGAAGCCGGCAGCGACAAGACCTTGTTGTTGTCCGTCCAGATCTATCTCTCCGACATGGCGAATTTCCCGGCCATGAACGCGGCTTGGGACGGCTGGGTGGCAGACGGCCACACCCCTCCGCGCGCTACCGTGGAAGCGAAGCTCGCCAATCCGGCTTGCCTCGTGGAAGTGGTAGTGGTGGCTGCCGCCCGCGCTTAAAGCGCTTCGCCTTATAGGCCGCTCTTTAGGCCACGTCGTTAGCCACTTCCGTCTCCGAGCAAATCCAGAGCATTCGACTTACCAGCATGGCCGATACCGTCGTTTCCCCCGCACTGATGCCTGAGCCGTCGTTCGACGACGCGCTCGCGTTCGTGCGCGAGCACGCTGCCGGCGTGCTCCTGAGCAATGGCGAGTCGCTTGTGGATCACGCAGTCGGAACCGCGCGGATCATGCAGACGTTGAACGTCGATCCCGCTGCGTTAGTGGCGGCGGCACTGTTTGCGCTCACGCCCCATCTTGACGACCCGGAACGGGTGATCGGCGAGCGTTTTGGCGAGGAAGTGCAGCGTCTTGTCGGCGACGTCCGCAAGCTGTTGCGGCTCGGGTCGGTCAGTTCCCGCGCCACGCAGGCCACGTTGCCCGAGACCGGGCGCGACGCGCAAGCCGCCCGCCGTGCGCAGGTGGAAGCGCTGCGCAAGATGCTTCTGGCGTTCGCACAGGATATCCGGGTAGTTCTGATCCGGCTCGCATCCCGGCTCCAGTCGCTGCGTTACTACGCCGCGAACAAGCTCGATCCATCGCCCGGCGTGCCGCGTGAAACGCTCGAAATCTACGCTCCGCTCGCGAACCGGCTGGGGATCTGGCAATTGAAGTGGGAACTGGAAGACCTCGCGTTTCGCTTCGAAGATCCGCCCACCTACAAGCGCATTGCGAAGCTTCTGGATGAAAAGCGCGTCGAGCGGGAATCGTATGTCACGCGGGCTATCGCACGCTTGCAGACGGAACTCGCTACCGCGCACATACGGGCGGAAGTGAGCGGGCGGCCCAAGCACATCTACAGCATCTGGAAGAAGATGCGCGGCAAGGACCTCAATTTTTCCGACCTGAACGACGTGCGCGCGTTTCGCGTGATTGTCGACGACATCAAGGATTGCTACACGGTCCTGGGCATGGTCCATAACTTGTGGCAGCCGGTGCCACGGGAGTTCGACGACTACATTTCGCGGCCCAAGCCGAATGGCTACAAGTCGTTGCACACGGTCGTGATCGGCGACGATGGCCGCGCGTTCGAAGTCCAGATTCGCACGCAGGAGATGCACCGTTTCGCGGAGTATGGCGTGGCGGCGCACTGGCGTTACAAGGAAGCCGGTACCCGCGCATACGGCGGCCAGGTGACGGCCAGCGAGAAGTACGACGAGAAAATCGCGTGGTTGCGCCAGTTGCTGGCGTGGAAAGAGGATGTATCGGAGGGCGACGAGTCGGGCGCGCGACCGTGGCAACACTTGCGCGAAGCGACGCTCGACGATGATCACATCTATGTCCTCACGCCTCAAGCACGCGTGATCGCGCTGCCGCAAGGTGCGACGGCGGTGGATTTCGCCTATCACTTGCACAGCGACCTCGGGCATCGCTGCCGTGGAGCGCGCGTCGACGGCGCGATGGTGCCGCTCAATACGCCGCTGCAAAACGGCCAGACGGTCGAGATCGTCGCGGTGAAGGAAGGCGGCCCGTCGCGTGACTGGTTGAATCCGTTGCTTGGCTACCTGCATAGTGCGCGCGCGCGGCAGAAGGTGCGCGCGTGGTTCAACGCGGTCGATTCCGAAGAGAACATTACGGCGGGTCGTGCGCTCGTCGAAAAGACGCTGCAGCGGGAAGGCAAGACCTCGGTCAACCTGGATCAACTCGCGTCGAAGCTCGGCTTCAAGACGCCTGAAGACCTGTACGCAGTCGTCGCGAAGGAAGAGTTCAGCCTGCGCAATATCGAGCAGGCATTGAACGACACGCCGCTGCCCGAGCCCGAAGTCGAAGTGCCCGCACGGTTCGAAAAGCGCAGCAGCGGGCAGAGCGTGGCGCAGGGCGCCTCCACGGGCGTGCTCGTCGTCGGCGTGGATGCATTGCTCACGCAACTCGCGCGATGCTGCCGTCCGGCGCCGCCTGACGCTATAGCGGGCTTTGTGACGCGTGGGAAGGGGGTGTCGATCCATCGCAGTGATTGCGCAACCTTCCAGCGCATGTCCGCGCGCTCGCCGGAACGCGTGCTTGAAACCGCGTGGTCCGCTGACGTGATGGGCGGACGCGGCTCGTCGGTGTATCCGGTCGACCTCGCCGTCGAATCGAATGATCGCCAGGGCTTGTTGCGGGATATATCGGAAGTGTTCGCGCGCGAGAAAATGAACGTGATTGGCGTGAAGAGCCAGAGTCGCCGCAACGTCGCCTACATGCAATTCACCGTAGAAGTATCGAGCGCCGCGCAGATCCAGCGCGCGTGCACGTTGCTCGGCGAAGTGCAGGGGGTCACAAGCGCAACGAGAAGGGCGTGATGCAGCTTTCCAAGGCAGATCGCCTAAGGAGTGTGCCAAAGCAGCCCGAAAAGCAGCGCCCAAGCAGCGAAACGCAAAAATTTGCACAATTCGCTGTGCGCTTAACGCATTGAAATTAAAGCGCATTGTCGAGGCTTCTTAAACGTATCGACGAATATCTCAGTACTCGATGCATAAAAGTGCTTGCCAGGATTCAAAACGCTCCATATAATTTCGCTTCTTCAGGCTCGTAGCTCAGCTGGTTAGAGCACCACCTTGACATGGTGGGGGTCGTTGGTTCGAGTCCAATCGAGCCTACCAACGAAAACGAAATGCCGGTTCGCGCCGGTGTTTCGAAACTGCAGTAAGCGCTTCGGCGCGAAGGCAAATGAACAAGATGGCACCGCGAACGTTGACCGAGAACACTTCGGAACGACGCTAGTCGAGGACCACTTCGCCTTTGCAGTTTGTAGGAAAGTGAATGCGGCCCCTCGATTGCGTGGGGCCGCATTTTTTTTGGGCCTGTCCGTTGCTTCGCGCCCACGCGGGGCAGGGTTGAATGAACTTGGTCGCCGGTTGCCGGGGGCTTGGAGAACTATATGGTTTCGATACGTTTGCCTGACGGATCTGTTCGCCAGTACGACCATCCGGTGACGGTTGCTGAAGTCGCCGCTTCGATCGGCGCGGGCCTTGCAAAGGCTGCGCTTGGCGGCAAGCTCGACGGCGAACTCGTCGATACGTCCACGGTGATCGATCGCGATGCGTCGCTCGCTATCGTCACGGAAAAGGACCCCGACGGTCTCGACATCATCCGTCACTCGACGGCGCACTTGCTGGCCTACGCGGTGAAGGACCTATACCCGGAAGCGCAAGTCACGATCGGTCCGGTGATCGAAAACGGCTTTTACTACGACTTCGCGTACACCCGTCCTTTCACGCCCGAAGATCTCGAGAAAATCGAGAAGCGCATGCTCGAAATATCCAAGCGGGACGAACCGGTTTCGCGCCGCGTCGTGTCGCGCGAGGAAGCCGTCGAATACTTCAAAAGTATTGGCGAGCGGTACAAGGCCGAAATTATCGAATCGATTCCGTCGACCGACGACATCAAGCTCTACTCGCACGGCAGCTTCACCGACCTCTGCCGCGGCCCGCACGTGCCGTCAACAGGAAAGCTGAAAGTCTTCAAGTTGATGAAGGTCGCGGGCGCTTACTGGCGCGGCGACTCCAAGAACGAGCAATTGCAACGCATCTACGGTACGGCCTGGACGAAGAAGGAAGACCAGGAAGCCTATCTGCATATGCTGGAAGAGGCGGATAAGCGCGATCACCGCAAGCTCGGCAAGCAACTGGACCTGTTCCATTTGCAGGAAGAAGCGCCGGGCATGGTGTTCTGGCACCCGAAGGGCTGGGCGATCTGGCAGCAAGTCGAGCAATATATGCGCCGTCGCCTGAGCGAAGTCGGCTATCTTGAAATCAAGACGCCGATGATCATGGACCGCTCACTGTGGGAAGCGTCCGGGCATTGGCAGAATTACCGCGAAAGCATGTTCACGACGGAGTCGGAAAAGCGCGACTACGCCATCAAGCCGATGAACTGCCCCGGTCACGTGCAGGTGTTCAATCACGGCTTGCGTTCGTATCGCGATCTGCCGCTGCGTTATGCTGAATTCGGCTCGTGCCATCGAAATGAGACTTCGGGCGCACTGCACGGCCTGATGCGCGTGCGTGGCTTCGTTCAGGACGACGCACACATTTTTTGCACGGAAGATCAGTTCATCGAGGAGTCGATTGCCTTTAATACGCTTGCCATGAGCGTGTACAAGGATTTCGGCTTCGATCGCATCGACATCAAGCTGTCGCTGCGTCCGGACCAGCGCGCCGGAACGGACGAAACGTGGGATCGCAGCGAGCAGGGCCTGCGCGACGCGCTGACCGCTTGCGGGCTGACGTGGGAAGAGTTGCCGGGCGAAGGCGCGTTTTACGGTCCGAAGATCGAATATCACATCAAAGACGCGCTCGGCCGGTCGTGGCAGTGCGGCACGTTGCAGCTCGACATGGTGCTGCCGGAGCGGCTCGGCGCCGAATATGTCACCGAAGACAACAGCCGCAAGCGTCCGGTGATGCTGCACCGGGCTATTGTCGGTTCCATGGAGCGTTTTCTCGGTATTTTGATCGAGCACCACGCTGGTGCGATGCCGTCGTGGCTCGCGCCAGTACAGGCTGTGGTCCTGAATATCGCTGAAAACCAGGCGGAATATGCCCTCCAGCTGACCCAATCGTTGCAAAAACAAGGGCTTAGAGTAGAGAGCGATTTGCGCAACGAGAAGATTAGCTATAAAATACGCGAGCACACGCTGCAGAAGGTCCCGTATTTGTTGGTTGTCGGGGACAAGGAGCGTGAAGCGCAAACCGTAGCCGTGCGTGCACGTGGCGGTATCGATGCTGGCGTGATGTCGGCCGATACATTCCTTGAGCGCTTGCAGCAAGACGTGCAGGCGTACAAGTAACCCACCCGCAGCGCGGCTAGTTTTTTTGAATTTCTAGAGGAAACGTAACATCGCTACTGATAAGTCGGCACATCGCATCAACGGGGAAATCACAGCGCCGGAACTACGCCTGGTCGGAGTGGACAACGAGCCGCTTGGCATCGTAAAGCTCGCTGATGCTTTCCGCATGTCGGAACAACAGGACGTGGATCTCGTCGAAATCGCGCCTCAGGCTGTTCCGCCTGTCGCCCGACTGATGGATTACGGCAAGTTCAAGTACTCCGAAGCCAAGAAGCAGCACGAGGCGAAACTCAAGCAGAAGATCGTTCAGGTCAAGGAAGTCAAATTCCGGCCGGGCACCGACGACGGTGACTACAACGTGAAACTGCGCAACCTCACGCGCTTCCTCGAAGACGGCGACAAGACGAAAATCACGTTGCGTTTCCGTGGCCGCGAAATGGCTCACCAGGAAATCGGCATGCGCGTTCTCGAACGGTTGAAGACCGATCTCGAAGAGCACGGTCAGGTCGAGCAAATGCCAAAGATGGAAGGGCGCCAGATGATCATGGTCATGGCCCCGAAGAAAAAGAAGTAATCGTTGGATCGCGCGGTTTTGCATTTTTTTTAATGCGAGGCCTGCGCGGCATCGATCAAGCAGGTTTCAGAGCGGCGCCGGGCAACCGGCAACGCTCATGAAAAAGCGGCGACTGTTAGAATGTTCGCCGCTCATAAGTGGTATGTGGG
>NZ_JBAUSA010000655.1:0-2399 GCF_049581465.1 Caballeronia sp.
AGGCGAAACGGTGGATTCGGACACGACGGAAGACCTGCAAGCTGGAGCCGAATCGCTTCAGGGCGGCGCCGTCGATATGACCCAGGCCGATCAGGCCAGCGCGGCGCGTGAAGGTGAAGAGCGCCGCCGTCGTCGTCGCGGCCGTCGTGGTGGACGCCGTGATCGCGAGGAAGAAGGCGTTGCGGTCAATCAGGCAGCCGATGTTGCGGAAAACGAAGTCATGGCGGATAGCGACCGTGCGCAAGCCGGCGTGTTCGATACGGATTCGTCGAACGATGCCGACGACAGTCGCGATATCGCACCGGCACCCGTGGCAAGGCCGGTAGAAACGGCACCGGCGCCCCGCGCGCACGAGCCGGTTCAAGTTGCGACGGTCGAGCCGGTTGCGGCCGCAGCGATTCGAGTGACCGAGTTGCCGGAGCAGGCTCGCACAGCTCCGGTTGAAACCAAACCGGTGGAAACTGCGCCGGTCGTCGCCGCGCAACCTGAAGTCGCGCCGACTCAAGCGGTGCAGGCAGAGGTAGAGGGCTTGTTGGTCACGCACGCTTCGCACGAAGCGCACGTTGCTCCGGCGGCACAAGAATCATCGGCTGCTACACCTGCCGATATCTTCGAAAAGCCCGTGTCGCGGCCGATCGAAAATCCGTTCGGAGCGGCGTCGAAGGTCATCGAGCAACCGGTAGTGGCCAATCCGTTCGGCGACACCCCGGCGGCACGTGCACCCGTCGTGACGCAAGTAGCGCCGGCCGCGGTCGAAGCCGAACCGGTGCAAGCGGCTCCTGTCGCCGTCACGCCGGCACCGGTAGCCGTGGCGCCTGCCGCCCCGGTCGTGGCTCAAGTGTCCGCGGTGGTGGAACCCGAGCCAGTCAAGACGTTCGAGCCGGTGGAAACCAAAGCGGTGGAAACCAAGCCGGTGGAAGTCACCGCACCCGCAGCAGCAGCGCCGTCCGCGCCGGTTGCGTTGAAAGACGAAGCGCTCAAGCCGATGCTGGATTCGGCGGGTCTTGTCTGGGTGAACACCGACGCCGACAAGCTTCGTGCAGCGCGCGAAGCCGCGGCCCAGGCGGAAGCGCCGAAGCAGGTTGTGCGCGAACGCAAGCGCCTGCCTCCGCTCGACGCCGAGCCGATGCAGCAAGTCGAAACGGGCAAGGACGCGTAAGCTAGCGTTCGGTCAGCTCTGAAAAGCGCCACGCGACTTCGGTCCGTGGCGCTTTTGTGTTCGGGGACGGCGCAATACTTGCGCGACAGGTAGTGGCGAAACGCCTTTTCGACGCGCGTCCGCTAACATGGTAAGTTGTAAGTCTTGCGAAGCTGCAGAACCATCGCGGACGTCGGTTACACCGTTACACAGTGACGCGGCCGCCGACTGCGCAAAACGAAAACGATCATGTCTCGACGCATCATTCCCGTCACCAATGTCTCGGCCATTCCCGACGTTTCCGGGCTCGCCAGGACACCGCGCGGGCGACTCACTGACCGTTTCTCGCGCGAGCTGCGCGACTTGCGTATTTCGGTCACGGACCGATGCAACTTCCGCTGTGTCTATTGCATGCCGCGTGAAGTCTTCGACAAGGACTACGCGTTTCTTCCCCATAGCGCCCTTCTGTCGTTCGAAGAAATCGAGCGGCTGACGCGATTGTTTGTAGAACATGGCGTCGAAAAAATCCGTCTGACCGGCGGCGAACCGCTGCTGCGCAAGAACATCGAGTTCTTGATCGAGCGTCTCGCGCTACTGCGCACGCCGGAAGGCCGGCCGCTCGACATCACGCTCACCACCAACGGTTCTGTTCTTGCCCGCAAGGCGCGCTCGCTGAAGGACGCAGGGTTGTCGCGCGTAACGGTGAGTCTCGATGCGCTGGACGACGCCCTTTTCCGCCGCATGAACGACGCCGATTTCGCAGTGGCCGACGTGCTCGGCGGAATCGACGCCGCACACACCGCCGGCCTTGCGCCGCTCAAGGTCAACATGGTGGTCAAGCGCGGCACCAATGATCACGAAATCCTTCCAATGGCGCGCCACTTCAAAGGCAGCGGCACGGTGCTGCGGTTTATCGAATATATGGATGTGGGCGCGTCGAACGGCTGGAACATGAGCGAGGTGTTGCCATCGGCGGAAGTGGTGGCGCGCATTGCCCAGCATTTTCCATTGCGCCCGCTCGATGCCCAAAGCGAAAGCGAAACCGCGCAACGCTGGGGCTACGAAGACGGCACGGGTGAAATCGGCGTCATTTCGAGCGTTACGCGCGCGTTTTGCGGAACCTGCACGCGTGCCCGCCTTTCCACGGAAGGCAAGCTTTACCTGTGCCTCTTCGCAACCTCCGGGCACGACTTGCGCGCGCTGCTGCGCAGCGGCGTGAGCGACGCCGGCATCGCCACGGCCATCGCGCGAATCTGGGAAG
>NZ_JBAUSA010000656.1:0-2807 GCF_049581465.1 Caballeronia sp.
GTTGAGGCAGACATGGATAACACTCCTTCTATAGATGAAGCTCGTTTGATCCGGGCGGATCATTGAACGACGAACTCTTGCATCAAGTATAGGTATCGACGCTGATGAATATGTGCAGCATTATTCACGCGGTGAGATGCAAATTTGCATCAGGAGGGCGGCACGATGAACTGGGATGACGCGCGAGTGTTTCTCGCAGTGGAGCGCGAAAAAACGCTCCGTGGAGCGGCCAGGACACTCAACCTCGATCAGGCGACGGTCGGCAGACGGATTGCGGCACTCGAACACGCCCTACGTGCAACGCTCTTCCTGCGCACCTCAGAGGGCTACGCATTGACCGCCGCGGGCGAGGCCGCGCTGAGCTCAGCGGAGAAAATGGAACACTCCGCACACGAACTCGTCAGACGAACTCAAGGCACGGATACACGGCTTGCGGGGGATGTAAGAGTCACCAGCACCGACTCGATCGCGCTCGAATTCCTGTTTCCCGCCATCGAACGCCTGCATGCTGCGCATCCTGAAGTGCGGGTCCTGCTGGACACATCGACGCGCATGCTCAATCTGGCAAAACGTGAAGCGGATATCGCGGTCCGGTCAGTCAGGCCAGATAATCCCGATCTTGTCGCGCGGCGCCTGGCTCGCTGGCCCATGGCGTTCTTTGCGTCGAAGACATATCTTGAGCAGCACGGCATGCCCGCCGCTGGCTCCGCATTCGCGGGCCACGACCTTGTCGTCTATCAGGGAAACTGGCCCGGTAATCGATCACCGGCTCCTGCTGGCGAACCGAACCACGCGGGGCGCGTCGTATCGAGCTTCAATTCCAGCCTCATGCTGCGTACTGCGGTAAAGGCCGGCATCGGCATCGGTGAGCTTCCGATACATCTGGCTGAACGCGACGGCCTCGTGCAACTATGGCCGGAACCTGCACGTGGGGCGGTCTACGAAATCTGGCTTGTCACGCATCAAGACCTTCGGCATACCGCGCGCATCGCAGCAATGATTGACGTCATCGTCTGGGCGTTCGAAGATCGCACAACCAACACAAAATAAATGGGGTGATATTCAGCCATTGAGCGACCGGCTCAAACCCTCATTTCAGCCAGAATCTGTTCAGCGAGAAAATCACAGGGCGGCCGGCCGGACCGGGCACTGCGCGCAAGGACGACTTCGAGTTCATCCAGGGGCGGCAACCCTTCGTTCTGTGATAGCTGCACCAGGTGCCCGGGTACGCTGCACCTTGCGAGGGGCGCTACCGCGAGCCCCGCTTCGACCATGCTGATAAGGCCCAACAGACTCGGGCTTTCGTAGGACATCCGATATTTGATATTTTCCCGCTGAAGCGCGCTGATGGCATAGGCGCGTGCCGTACTGCCCTGTGCAAATACGGCGATTGGAAGCGGGCGCTCCTTCCACACTTTTCTTGCGGGCGAGCCGACCCACACTATCGGCTCGAACCGGACGAATTCGCCCGCGACGCCCCTCGTTTTCGTGATGTAGGCCAGGTCCAGCGTGTTGTCCTTGAGCAGTGGAGCGAGCTCACTGCTGGGCAGGCCAATCACCCGAATCTCGACGCGTGGATGAGCCACCGCGAACTTTCCCAGGACCGGGGGCAACAACGATGATGCGTAGTCGTCGGGTACGCCAATGGTGACGCGGCCCTTCATCTCCGGGCGAACGACCGACGCCCATGCTTCCTCCCGCATCGCAAGCATTCGACGGCCATAGTCCAGAAGCGTCTTGCCCTCTGTGGTAATCGCCACGTTACGGGTGCTTCGCACGAAGAGCGGTTTTCCCAGCGCTTCTTCAAGCGCCTTGATCTGCATGCTCACCGCCGACGCCGATCGATGCACGGACTCCGCACCTCGAACGAACGACCCCGTATCGGCGACCGCCACCACCATTTCAAGCACGTCCAGATCGAGTTTTTTCACGTTAGTCGTTAATTCACATTAGTCAGAAAATCTGAGTAATTGATTCAGTTTAATTCGGTTTACCAGGATATGCCTTGAACCGATACTGCTAGTGATGGCCACTTGAAGGGAGCCCACGAAAATGCACGGTACCGGATCGATATATGGATTTCTGGCGGTCGGCGCAATGCTGGCTGTGACACCGGGCCCGAACATGGTCTACGTGATGTCGCGCTCGATTGCGCAAGGACGCACCGCCGGGCTGATATCGCTTGGCGGCGTCATGCTCGGATATCTCTTCTATATGTTTGGGGCAGCGTTCGGCATCACGGCGGTTTTCCTCAGCGTGCCATACGCCGCCAGCGTGTTGGGCGCAGGGGGCGCTGTGTATCTGTTCTATCTGGCGTGGCAGGCTGTGAAGCCTGGCGGCCGTTCTCCCCTGGAGGTTCGCGATCTGCCTCGCGAACAGCCTCGCCGGCTCTTCGCGATGGGCGCAACGACAAGTCTGTTGAACCCCAAGCTCGCGATGATCTTCCTGTCACTCCTGCCGCAATTCATCAACTATCAGGACGGCAGCGTCCTCAGGCAATCGCTCGTGCTCGGTTCGTCGTTGATTGTCGCGTTCGCATCGGTCAATGGATTCGTGGCAGTCTGCTCCGGCAGCATTGCGACGTTCCTCTCCAGTCGCCCGGGACTCCTGCTGGCTCAACGCTGGACTATGGGCGTTGTTCTGGTTGCCCTTGGCGCACACATGACCCTGGATGCGTTGAAGCTGGGAGGCATCTATTGAGCGAGGTCGCACGCAGGGCCGAAAGCTGCCGCTCGCCCGCAGACGTTTCATAACGGCACTTGCTGGCGGCATACCGTTAGCACCAGGCTTCGCAGCCAACGATGCAC
>NZ_JBAUSA010000657.1:0-15478 GCF_049581465.1 Caballeronia sp.
TAGACTTCGCACCAGTGGTTCAGCTTTCCCAGCCTCACCTTCCACGAAGAACGTACTGGCAGCGCAATGCCGACCTTGGGTCGAGCGTCGGTCCGTGCCTCTTAAGCCGCGATGCGGCCGCACCGTCATCCAACATGAGTCTAGTCATGAGTTCAATTTCGACTGATACCGCGCCGTCCCCCTGGCATACCGGCGAACTGAAACTCCAGCGTCTCACCGGCGTTGCGGAGTTGATGCGGGAGGCGGGCGGGAGGGTCATCCGTTCCTTTATGCCGGATCAGCATCGGAAGTTCTTCGCACAGCTCCCGTTTGCCGCGCTCGGCACGGTGGACCGCGAGGGAGACGTGTGGGCCACGCTGATTGCCGGTACGCCCGGATTTTTACATGCGCCAACCGAGCACACATTGCAACTGGACATCGTCCGCGACTCGCGAGACCCCGCTTCAGCCGGTCTGTACGACGGAAATGCCGTGGCTTTGATCGGCATCGAATTGCATACACGCCGGCGCAATCGGGTCAACGGCGTAGTGAGCCGCCTTACAGATGCGGGTTTTAGCCTGGATGTGGGGCAGAGCTTCGGTAATTGTCCACAATACATCCAGGCGCGCGATTTCGAATTCGTCCGTGATCCGGCGAGCCCGTCGCCTGCGGCGGCGACGCAACTCAATAAGCTGTCCGAACGGGCGCGCAAGATGGTCGAAAGCGCCGACACGTTTTTCGTGGCGTCTTATGTCGACGACCACGGCGGCCGTCAGGTCGACGTTTCGCACCGAGGCGGCAGGGCAGGTTTCGTACGCGTCGGTGAAGACGGCGTGTTGACGATTCCCGACTTCGCCGGCAACCGGTTCTACGCCACGCTTGGCAACTTTCTCGTCAATTCGCGCGCCGGACTATTATTCGCTGATTTCGAAAGCGGCGACGTGCTGCAGCTCGCCGGTGACGCGGTCGTTGATCTTGACTCGCCCGAAATCGAAGCGTTCCAGGGGGCCGAGAGACTGTGGCGCTTTACGCCACGCCGCATCGTCTATCGCGAAGCTGCGTTGCCGCTGCGCTGGAAGTTCCAGGCCGGCGGCTGGTCGCCGAACTCACTGATGACGGGGAACTGGGACGAAGTGGCAAGCCGCATGAAGGCGGTGGAGTTGGCCGGCACATGGCGGCCGTTCAAAGTCGCGAAGATCGTCGATGAGAGTTCGGTGATCCGCTCGTTTCACCTCGAACCGCTTGACGGCGCCGGCCTGATCCCGCACGCAGCGGGTCAGCATCTGCCGATCCGCGTAACGCCCTCGGGTGCCGTTACGCCGGTGTTGAGAAGCTATACGTTGTCCACGGCGCCGGCGGACGGACTGTACCGAATCAGTGTTAAACGCCAGGGGTTCGTGTCCGAGCATCTGCACGACGCCCTTGGCGTCGGCAGTGTGATCGAGGCGCGCGCCCCGGCGGGGCAGTTCACCGTCGACGCCCTTGAGCCACGGCCCGCCGTGCTGCTGGGTGCCGGTGTCGGTGTGACTCCGATGCTCGCCATGTTGCGACACATCGTTTATGAAGGGCTGCGGACGCGGCGTGTTCGTCCGACGTGGTTCTTTCAATCGGCGCGCACGGTCGCCGAGCGAGCCTTCACAGACGAAATAGCGCAACTGGAAGAGAGCGCCAAGGGTGCGGTACACGTCGTGCGCATACTCGGCAAGAGCGAGGGAGCGCAAAAGGGCGAGGATTTCGACGCCCTCGGCCGGCTCGACATCGCGCTTTTGTCCGAGACGCTGCCGGTCGACGACTACGACTTTTATCTGTGTGGACCCGCGGAATTCATGCAATCCCTGTACGACGGGCTGCGCAAGCTGGACGTCCCGGACAACCGGATTCATGCCGAGGCGTTCGGACCTGCGTCGCTGAAACGCCACAGCGATGTCGATGTCGACGCCGATGTCGATGGGGCGCCGGTGCCCCTGCTGGCGGATCAACCGACGGCTGTGTCCTTTGTGAAATCCGGCAAGGAATCGAGCTGGGAGCCGGGCAGTGGATTCTTGCTGGATCTGGCCGAGGCGAGCGGCTTGTCGCCGGAGTTCGGTTGCCGCATGGGCATTTGCGGAGCGTGTCGCACCCGTATTGTCGAAGGCGCGGTGGCTTATCCGGTCGCTCCCGATTTCAAGGTGGCAGGCAACGAGGCGCTGATCTGTTGCGCCGTGCCTGCGCAGGCCAAAGCAGGTGGAACGGAACGCTTGATGCTCGACCTTTGAAGTCGTGTCCGCACCGTTCGAAGCTGCGCCCGGCACCTGCTATCCTTCGGGAAACCGTGCCGCTAATCGGAACGCAGGGCTGAGCAGCGAGCGCGCATTGAAGGTGATCCCACCCCTCCGGACAGATATGGACCGACTGCAGGCAATGACGACATTTGTGAGCGTCGTCGAAACGGAAGGCTTTGCTTCCGCGGCGCGCAAGCTGAACGTGTCGCCATCGGTCGTGAGTCGCGTGGTGACCGAGCTCGAAGAGCGGCTCGGTGTCAGGCTGCTGACGCGGACCACGCGCGTTGTCAGGCTGACGGATGCCGGAGCCACTTACTTCGAAGATTGTCGTCGAATACTCGCCGAGATTGACGCCGCAGAAGTCACCGCCTCAGGCTTGCACGCCGCGCCCCGGGGCCAGTTGACCGTGAGTGCGCCGGCGCTGTTCGGCAAGACCTATATCATGCCGATCGTGCTCGACTATTTGACACGTTATCCGGCCGTTGCCGTCAATTGCTGGTTCCTCGACCGTATCGTCAATCTGGTCGATGAGGGTGTGGACGTTGCGGTGCGGATCGGCGAACTGCCGAGTTCTTCCCTCCAGGCTATCTCCGTAGGCAAGGTCAGGCGCGTTCTGTGCGCCTCGCCGGCCTATCTGGAGCAATATGGCGTGCCGCAACGGCCAGAGGATCTGGCTGGCCACACAACCCTTCAGGCGAGCAGCGTGTCGCCTGCGCCTGAGTGGCGCTTCAACGAAGACGGCCGGCTTCTCGCCGTACCGATTCAACCGCGCCTGGTCACTTCCACGAATGACTCGGCGATTGACGCAGCCGTGTCGGGACTTGGGATCGCGCGGCTGTTGTCGTACCAGGTTGCGCGCGAGGTTGAGGCGGGTTCTTTGAAAATCGTGCTCGCCGATTATGAACCCGCCGTGTGGCCGGTCCACGTCGTCCACCGTGAAGGCAAGCATGCAAACCAGAAGGTGCGCGCATTTCTGGACCTTGCGATCGATAAGTTGCGGGGACAGGTCTGGCTTTGACAGGGGCGGCGCGTTTGCCGGGTTGGGCTGCCCCATTCAGGTTTGATGTGATTGCGTGGGCCAATTATTCAGGTTTCCTAATAGATGTGCGACGACCCTCGTGGTCTCGGAACCGATTCCTAGTGTGCCAACGTTGCACCCAATCCGAGTTCGTCGGCGATCTTCTTTAATCGCTTGTCGCGCGTCCAGATGGTTACGCCAGGTTGCAACCGCGTAGATGCCAGCAGTGCGGTATCAACATATCCAATGCCACGACTGAACAGTTGTTCGCCCTCAATGAGATAAAAAATCTCTTCGGGCGTGGCGACGGGAGCGCCTGGGAGATCACGCAGCGCTTCCAGGACGACTGCGCGGTTGCGCAAGCTTCCGAGAGAGATTTCCCCAATTACGTAAGGGTGGACGAGCACGCGTTCCTCTGCCAGCAAGTTCGACAGCGTTGAATCGGACGCGTTGATGTGATCGATCCATACTGATGTGTCGACCAGAATCATTCGAGGTCCTGCCGACGACGCGGCGCCCCCTCAATTCCCGGTTGGCTGCCGCCCAGGTTCGCCAGTCGGCGCGCGGCTTCGCGCTGGATGAGGGCTTTGAGAGCCTCACGAACCAGCGCCGTTTTTTCGGTCAGGCCCGTGTACGCCTGGGCCTTGGCGATCAATTCGTCGTCCAGGGCGATGGTGGTACGCATAAACGCCTCCGCAGCAAGGCGGTAATTTTAGCATCATTTGATGTCTAAATGTGTGCCTTCAGACCAGCGGGAAGACCATCGCAACATAAGGTCCCGGACGAGGGTCATGCTTGGCTTCAGGCGATTCAGGAGCGCCGCAACCGCTATTTCACGCATCCGGTGACTTATGACTAACCGGACGCCCGCGAGGGACAGGGCAGGGGTCTGGGATGACGGAGACTCTCGTAGTACCGCTGAAGCTAGGTCATGCCGGGCTCAGCCATCCAGTAGCGGATGGAATGAAATCTGCTGCTCACAGGGCGTACGCGAAATCATGAAAGTCGAAATTCAACCAAAGATCTGAGGAAGTAAAAATGAAATTCGGAGCAATCGCGCTGGCCGTATGTATCGTGCCGCTGGCCATGGCTGGGGAAGCAAACGCGGCAGAGTGCGTTAAGGGTGCAGCTGCTGGCGGAGTAGCCGGACACTTCGTAGGTGATGGTCATGCAGCACTAGGCGCCGCTGGGGGCTGCGCTGTAGGCCACCATATGGCTAGCAAAAAGGCGAAAGAGGACGCAGCTCGAGGGCAGAACGAGCAGGCCCAGGCTCAATCGACTCAGCACGGCCAACCGCAAACCCAATAACAACCCCATCGTACGGACGAAGAGCGGCGTCGCTCGGCAGGACGGTCTCGGTCGCTGCCCAGAAGCCCCAGAAGCATTTGAGCGCGCGACCAATAGATTTCCGTTCTGCCGTACGTTTTCTATTCCAGGGGAGATTGAGGCTTGGTTGGGAACACACGTTGCGTTAAGCCGCTAGCCGCCAGAGAGGGCGCGGCGACGCCGAGAGGTGGATTGATCGGATACTTTTGATCCGTGTACCCCGACTCCGAACCCAGTTCGGGTGGTTCTTTATAGTGAGTAGCATTCCTTAGGAAAGCCGATGAGCCCATTCTTCCCTTTTGCCTCCGTGCATGATGCGCTCTGGTCGCTCTTCGCACGCGGCCCCGTCGGGCTCGCGGCGCAGTTCTTCCTCGACCCGCAGACGACCGTTGCGGATACCACGGCGAAAGAACGACTGCAAATGAAACCGCAACGCGTAACGCACGAGCCGCCTTCGTTCTTCGGCGATACGTCGAATGATCAATTTCGCACGGGCGCTGCCCCTGTCAGGCAATTCGCGCGTGAAGCAGGCGGTCCTCAACCTCAATGGTTGAGCAGTCGCTTCGAGCACGACGGTATTACGCAATACTTCAAGATCTATGTTCCGGGCGGCTACGACGGCCAGCCTTTACCGATGATCGTTATGCTTCATGGCGCGCAACAGGACCCGGACGACTTCGCGGCAGGAACGCAGATGAATGCCGCCGCCCAAGCGCAGGGTTACATCGTTGTCTATCCTGAGCAGTCGGAGATTGCCAATCCGCTCAGGTGCTGGAACTGGTTTCGACCAGCCGACCGCGGGCTCAAGTCGGGCGAAACGGCGATGGTCGCGGCCCTCACGCGCGAAGTCATGGCGATGTACAACGTTGATGACGCACGTGTGTATGTTGCGGGTATGTCGGCGGGCGGCGCGATGGCGGTCAATCTCGCGGTGATGTATCCGGACCTGTATGCGGCCGCCGCGATTCATTCGGGCGTGGCCTTCGGCGTCGCCGACGAGCCACTTTCAGCACTCTGCGCGATGAATGACGGCTTGGGCCAGGTCCGCCTGCCCGAGACGTTTTTTGACGGCGAACACCCACGTGCGGTGCCGCTGATTGTTTTTCACGGCGATGCCGACGACATCGTGCATCCGCGTAACTGCGACCAGATCTCAGCAATGCGTCGACTGTTAGTCGGAACTCCGGGCGACACGCGGCCTCCTCGGCCGATCCAGGTCGAGAACCTGGAGAACGTGGAGAACGGCCACGCCTATACCCGCCATGTCTTTCACGATCACAAAGGTGTCCTGATCGGCGAGCAGTGGCTGGTGCACGGGCTCGGCCACGCATGGTCAGGGGGACACCCTGGCGGTAGCCATACCGATGTACGCGGTCCGCATGCGACACAGGAAATTGTTCGTTTCTTCGGCCAATTTGCGCTTGACCAACCGCTTCGCTAAGCCCGGCATCCCGAACGAAGCCGCCACTCGCCACCCGCCTTCGCACGATGAAAATAGCGACGTTCAACATCAACGGCATCCGTTCCCGTCTGCCCGGGCTGCTCGAATGGCTGGCGCGCGAAGCGCCGGATGTGGTCTGCCTGCAAGAGCTGAAAGCAGGGGATTCGGCGTTTCCCATCGCCGAGATCAATGCGGCGGGCTACGGTGCGATCTGGCAAGGGCAGGCATCGTGGAATGGCGTCGCGATCCTGCAGAAAGGAGGCGATCCGATAGAAAGCCGGCGCGGCCTCCCCGGTGGCAAGGACGATACCCATAGCCGCTACATTGAAGCGGCGATCGATGGCATCGTGATCGGCTGCCTGTATTTGCCCAACGGCAATCCGCAGCCCGGGCCTAAGTTCGACTACAAGCTCGCGTGGTTCGAGCGGCTGATCGCGTATGCGGCCGCGCTGCTCGAAAGCGGCCACCCGGTCATTTTGGCAGGCGACTTCAATGTCGTTCCCACCGATGAAGACATCTACAATCCGCGCTCGTGGAAAAAGGATGCGCTGCTGCAACCTGAGACCCGCGAATGTTTCGAGCGCCTCGTCGCGCAGGGCTGGACGGATGCACTTCGTCATGTTTACGGCGACGAACGAATCTACACGTTCTGGGACTATTTCCGCCAGCACTGGCAGACCGATTCGGGTCTTCGCATCGACCATTTATTGCTGAGCAAGCATGTCGCGGCGCGCCTGAAGACGGCGGGCGTCGATAAGTGGGTGCGCGGCCAGCCCCATGCCAGCGATCATGCGCCGACCTGGATCGAATTGGGCGCCGCGAAAACCACGCGACGTGCGGCACCCAAAGGGGCGGTTTAGCCGATCAATAGAGGGGGCAACGAACGCACGTTGCGTTGCCCTATATCCGCGAGGCGGTAACGCGCTGTGTTCAATTCAGCGGCTGCGAACTAGTGCGTTGACACTTCCATATCCCGATTCCTGGAGACAAGCGGCCTCGGATGAACTGCTTGCTTGATCAGTAACGCAACGCATGAAATGACACCCGCTATCGCGACGACGGTGAAGATGCCTTCGAAAGTAAAGTGTTGCTGCGTCAGTTTGGCGACCAGGAACGACCCTGCGATGCCGCCGAACCGGCCGAGGCCTAGCATCCATGCGACACCGGTGCCCCGTCCCTGGGTGGGGTAGAACTCGGCCGCTAGCGCGGGCATCGACGATTGCGCGGTGTTCATCAGCACACCCGCGACGAACACAGCGAGCATCAGCAAGCCGATGTTTCCGACGGCGTGCCCGATGCAGTACACGCTGATGGCGGTCAGTGCGTAGCACGCGGCGATAATTCGATTCGGATTAAACCGGTCCATCAGGACGCCGCACAATACAGCGCCAACGCCGCCGAGTGGGAAGAGCGCGGAAATCAGTGTGGCGTGTTGCGGGCTCAGGCCGGCTTCTTTCAACAGGATCGGCATCCAGTTGATCGAAGCATAGAAGATGACCAGTCCCATGAAATAGGCAAGCCAAAGCATGATCGACCCGACGATGTACGACGACGACAGCACCAGCTTGATGCCGCTTTTTCCGGCGACCGCCGGGGCCCGTTCAGTCAGCACGAATGAAACGGCGTTGGAGGCATCGCTCGCGATCCGGGCGAGCGTGGCACGGACCTTCTCAACCGGAGCCGCTTTCGCGACCTGGTATCGAACCGACTCTGGCAGCGCGATCAGCAGCGCGACAAGGAGCAGCAGGGGCGTAGTGCCGCCGAATATCAGCACGCTACGCCAACCGAAGTGAGGAATGAGCCATGCCGCGAGGAATCCGCCGAACGCCGCGCCGAGCGGGAAGCCGCAAAACATCAGGTTAATCAACGTGGCACGCCGGCGATCCGGGCAGAACTCGCTCATGAGGGTGACGGCGTTCGGCATGGCGGCGCCGAGTCCCACGCCGGTGACAAAACGCATGACGGTCAGATGCAGCAGATCGCCGGAGAATGCGGAAGCGAAGCATGCAACGCCAAAGACCCCAACCGAGGCGATCAGGATATTGCGCCGGCCCAAGCGGTCTGACAGCGGTCCAACGACCAGCGCTCCGAACGCCAGTCCGAACAGAGCGGCGCTCAGGACCGGCGCCAGCACAGAACGGTCAATCTTCCACTCAGTGATCAGCGACGGCGCGATGAAACCGATCGCCGCCGTGTCGAAACCGTCCAGGAGGACGATGACGAAACACATGGCGAAAATCAGCCATTGAAAGCGGGAGAACGGGTGCTCGTTAATGAAGGTTTGAACGTTGACTGTCTCATTCTTATTCATCTCGCTTTCCTAAAATGTTCACAGACTGAATGCATTCGCCCGCAGTGCATATCGGTTCATCTGGGTTTCCCCATTTATTAACCCATGCTGTAAGTTCGATATACGAACAATGGTTTGAATAGCGAACGTAATGAAACGCAGCGGGATATTAATGGCGAAGTCTCACAGCGCAAATGCGGGACAACCCGCAACGTGACCAAGAATGCAGGGCCCCAGCGCCTTATTCCACAAGGCTTATCAAGTACTATCTCGAATTGAGATAGTACGTATCCCCACTCAAGAAGAGGGCGGCCGCAAGTTGTGATGTCGTACTCGAGCCAAATAGAAGGGTAGAGGAGGTAAAGATATGCAAATCAGTCGCACGATCAGTACCGTCGAGGTCCATACCGGCGGCGAGCCGTTCCGGATCGTCACGTCGGGTCTTCCCCGCCTGCAGGGTGACTCGATCGTGGCGCGCCGTGCCTGGGTACGCGAACATGCGGACAATATTCGCCAGGCCCTGATGTTCGAACCCCGCGGACACGCGGATATGTACGGGGGCTATCTCACGTCGCCCGTTTCACCCACCGCTGATTTCGGTGTCATCTTCCTGCATAACGAAGGATATGCCGACCACTGCGGACATGGCGTGATGGCGCTGGCAACGGCTGCGGTGGAGCTCGGCTGGGTGCAGCGCGAATCGCCCGAGACGCGTGTCGGCATCGACGCACCGTGTGGTTTTATCGAAGCATTCGTCAAGTGGGACGGCATGCACGCCAACGGTGTGCGATTCATTAACGTGCCATCCTTCATTTGGAGGCGCGACGTGAGCGTCGAGACGCCGACCTACGGGACGGTGACAGGCGATATCGCCTTTGGGGGTGCGTTCTATTTCTATACAGACGGCGCACCGCATGGCCTCGCGATTCGTGAGTCGTCGGTCGAGGCGCTCAAGCAATTCGGCGCGGAAGTGAAGATTGCCGCCAATCGGGCATTTCCGCTCGTGCACCCGCACATTCCGGAAATCAATCATATCTACGGCACGATCATTCACGGCGCGCCAAGGTTCCCCGAATCGACTCAGGCGAACTGTTGCATTTTCGCGGACCGGGAAGTGGACCGTTCTCCGACCGGTTCGGGCACGGCAGGCCGCGTGGCGCAACTGTATCTGCGTGGCGAGATCGGGCAAGACGAGGTATTAGTGAACGAGTCGGTTATCGGCACGGTGTTTCGTGCGCGCGTCATAGGTGAAACGCAACTCGGAGAGTTCCCTGCCGTGATCCCGGAGATCGAAGGCTCAGCCCATGTATGCGGATTCGCCAACTGGATCATCGACGAGCGGGATCCGCTCAAGTATGGATTCCTGGTACGTTGAGCGGTGCTCCCCCACGATTACAGGATCTTCGAATCACACGAGTAGGTGACGGTAACCCTCGGGGCTCAGACCTGGCCGATGCGCGCTGCGTGCAATTGCAGAGAGACACAACGAGCCTCATTTCCGAATTGCCATGAAGCGCGGGCCACCTTATCAGTTGAGCGCGGGTCGGGGCGCAACCGTCCCCACGATATGCATCCGCCCGGGGGTATGATTCGTCAACCTCTTTGGCAGCGGTTTGAACCGAAGGCGGGATCAACAATTTCTCAAGGTTATCGAATCTGGTGTTAGGTGAGAGCCTCTCCTGACGTCGGCACCGATGGTCCGCCACAATCTCGGTGAATGTCCTTCTCAAGTGGTCGTCGCTGACAAAAAATTGTAGGCTTCGGAGTCGTCAGACGGAAGTATAGGTCGCCGCGTTTTGCACTATATGAATATGTAATGGCACCACCCAATACGAAGTTGTATGTTTATCTTTTTGGCTCGAAAATGAGTCTTCCGACGCTGACCGCGCCCCTTCTTACCGTTTGCCGCTCGCTACTGCTTGGTGCTTGCACTGCGGACCTCGATGTGACCGCGGACCTGATGAATGTCCTGGCGGGCGATTCACGGCAGCCAATTCAGCCACTCGTCCTGGTCGCGCACGCCAACCTCTGTGCGTTAGGGGAGAGATATGGACACTACTGCGCTCTTGCTGTCGCGATTGCAGTTCGCCTTCACGGTATCGTTTCACATTATCTTTCCGTCTTTCACTATCGGACTGGCGGCGTGGCTGACGGTACTCGAAGCGCTGCATCTGATTACCGGGCGGCCCGCGTACCGCCGCGTCTTCGAGTTCTGGCTGAAGATCTTCGGGATCGCTTTCGGCATGGGCGTGGTCTCCGGAATCGTGCTGGCCTTCGAGTTCGGCACGAACTGGAGCGAACTGTCGCGCCTTTCGGGACCGATCCAGGGGCCGCTGCTGTCCTATGAGACCTTCACCGCCTTCATGCTCGAGGCGTCATTCTTCGGCGTGCTGCTGTTCGGCCGGAACAAGGTGAAGCCGGGACTCTATTTCTTCTCGACGGCAATGGTCGCGCTCGGCACGACGCTCTCGGCATTCTGGATCATGGTGAATAACAGCTGGATGCAATATCCGGTGGGCTACGTGATCCAGAACGGCGTCTACGCGCCGGACGACTGGGCGAAGATCATCTTCAGTCCGGTTGTATGGGTGCGGTTTCCTCATATGCTGCTCGCGGCGTATATCACGGGCGCGTTCTGTGTCGCGGCTACAGGTGCGTGGTACTCGCTGCGCGCAATGTGTCTTGCCGAAGCCCGCGTGATGCTGCGGATGGGTCTTTTTCTCGCAGCGATCCTGTTGCCGGTTCAACTGCTGTTTGGGCATCTGGTGGGCGATTATGTGCACCGCTATCAGCCCATCAAGTTTGCGGCGATCGAGGCGCGCTGGCACGACGAACAACCCGCATCCGAAGTCCTGCTTGCATGGCCCGATGCAGCGCACGAAAAGAACGACTATGCGATCTCGGTGCCGGTGCTCGGCAGCCTGATTGCATCGATGAGCCTCGATTCGAAGGAGGTCGGGCTGACTGACTTCGCGCGCAGCGAGCGTCCGCCCGTTGCCATCCCTTTCTTTACCTTCAGGATCATGGTGGGATGTGGCCTCCTCATGCTGCTGGTCGCCTGGGGTGGCACGCTTCTGTCCCTCAAGGAGCGTTTGCTACAGCGCCGAGCGCTGTTGTGGACAGTATTCCTGTGCTTTCCCCTACCGTTCATCGCGACCCTCACCGGCTGGTTCACCGCCGAGGTGGGGCGGCAACCCTGGACCGTCTACGGGTTGCTGCGCACCGCGGACGCCGTCACGCCGTTCCTGACGACGCGTGCGGCGGCGGCCTCGCTACTTGTGTTTTGTGTGACCTACGTCTTCATCTTCGCCTTCGGCACGTACTACATTTATAGGTTACTCAAAGCCGGACCTGCCGACGACCTGCTGGGCACGCCGCCAGCTGCCTCGCCGAACCGTCCGCTTTCGGCGGCGACCAAGCTGCCCTCGACGATCAAATGATCTGGGAGACACGTCAATGATCCTCTACTGGTCACTGATACTCGGGCTTAGCATGTTGCTGTACGTGTTGCTCGACGGTTTCGACCTCGGCGTGGGCATGCTGTTCGGCCTGACCCGGGACGAAACGCGCCGGGCTCATATGCTCGCAGCCGTGTCGCCGCTGTGGGATGGCAACGAGACCTGGCTAATCGTGGCGGGCGTTGTGTTGTGGGGGGCATTTTCGCAAGCTTACGCGTTGCTGCTCTCGGCTTTGTATGTGCCCGTGGTCCTGATGCTCGCCGGCTTGATCTTTCGCGGCGTCGCCTTCGAGTTCCGTGGCAGGGCTCGTCGTACACGGGCGATCTGGAACGTTGGCTTCGTGGTGGGTTCGGTCGTCGCCGCGTTCACGCAGGGCGCAATGGTCGGTGCGCTGGCCAAGGGGCTGCCGGTCGTCAACGGCCGCTTTACGGGCGATTTCATGACGTGGTGTAGCAGTTTCTCGGCATTGTGCGGTGTGGCGTTATGCGCCGGCTACGCTTTGCTCGGCGCGAGCTGGGTCGTCAAGAAGTGCGAGGCAGAGGCACGCGACGCTGCGTATCGGGCGATTGTGCCGTTGCTTTTGGTGGTGCTCGTTCTGTTGACCGTGTTGTTCTTTCACGCACTTTATGAAAACCTCGCGATCATGCACCGCTGGCTTGACCGTCCCATTCTCTTTCTTGTGCCGGCGGTCGCGCTCTGTGCAATGGCAGGCACCGTGAACGGCGTCCGGCGACACCGCGACAATCAGCCGTTTCTCATGATCGTGGTGATGTTCATCTGCGCTTACGCGATGCTGGCGATTTCGTTCTGGCCGTATATGGTTCCGTTCTCGCTCACGCTCACCCAGGCGGCGGGGCCGCATGCAAGCCTTGCTTTCATGTTCTGGGGCGAGGGCTTGTTCGTCTACCCGGTGATGCTGATCTACACGGTCTACAGCTATAGGGTGTTCAAAGGGAAGGTCGACCCGACTTCGGGTCACTACTGATGAACGCCGGGCTTACCCAATGTAGGGAAACTCGACCGGTTGAGTGCGTCGCGCGGCGAGGCGGTATGCGATCGCCGCGGGCGCCACAGACAACGCGATTTGTCTGATGGAACGTTGCGCGATGGCGCTGGTCAAGAAAGGGGGCGTCGAGGTATCGGGTGAGTGCTGTTGAGCGCGCAGACTGTAGTCGAGCGCTCGAACCCTAGTCTGGCCACCGGTCGCCGGAAAGACCACGCCTAGCTGCTCGAGCGCCAACAATATCAATGCCCCACTTCCTTCACCTGGAGGGAATTCGTGACCGATTTCACTCCCGGTGTCGCAGTCGCCACTGCGGTTGCGCGCTGAATCTGCTCATCGTCCGGCATTGTCCCTTCGAGACTCACCACCCCGGCTCTAGAAAGGATGCGAACATCGGAGCTATCAAAATGCTTTTGTTTATCGAAGGCTTTTTGAACCGCTTCCTCCAGCCGAAAATTTGCCTTAATCGTGGCCGACTTCCTGGCAAAGGTGCCTTCTTGCGCAAACGAATTCACGCTCGCTCCCAGGGTTCCGACGCCAATCAGGGCGGCTGCGGCCATGACGACTGCCTTACGCGAAAAAGAAGTATGCATAGTTTGATTTCCTTTAGTCGAATGCAGGGTTGTAGGTGTCGATAGAAACCGTGATCGAGGATGATTGTTATCCAAAAAACGGATAGCACTCTTCAGCATAGTACTCGAATGGCAGCCGGTCGAGCCATCAGGTATCTGCGAAATCTGGTCGGAGGAGAATCTGTCGTAATCCATACCCGCCTTTTTTTTTGCCCGAACACCCGTTGTGGCCGTGGTTCGCTCAGTTGAAATCAGGCTAGGTAAGCCTTGACGTCGCTCCGTACAAGTGCCTTGAGAAGGCTTTCTGCACCATTCATGGTTGTTCCTTCGCTTGTGCGCCTGCCGAAGCTAGTGTCTCGCGTCGGAGAACTGATTCGCTAACCTTGATGTCGATGATAGGAATCCTATGGAGCGCAGCCTACTTTTTTGAAGCACTGGCATGGGTGCGTGACCGACTTAGGCATCCGCATCGGGAATGTCCGCTCACCGTGCTTCCAGACTTGCGGCAATCACGATCCAAAAAAAGCGGATAGCGAACGTCGAGTAGACGGATCGCTCCGACTACCGATCAGGTATTCAATTCCCTCTGTCAGCAATCAATTGCAACGCCGTGAAACGGCAGGAGGAGACCAATCGTGAGCTACCAGAAACCCATCGCAGTGGCAGGAATCCGTGGGTGGCTGCCTGGATTTTCGGCGTATCTGAAGAAATACCGCCTTGAAGGGGTGCGCCGCGACATGCTCGCCGATCGCTCCGAACGCAACATCTCTTCGATCGCGATGGGCTGGGGTTCATGCGTCTCGGGCGTTTTTTCAGCGACTACAGGCAGCTCGCCGTCGCAGACGCTAAAGCGCGTCGTCAGGCGTTAGCCCGTTAGCCGGATCGCATTCGTGCGAGGCGGACGCGTCGTGTGTGCACATGCGAGGGACGGTGCTGCCCTCGATTCGCCGAACCACTAAGCCAACAATTTCATGGCGGCATCGACGAGATAGTCCTTTAGATCTGCCGATTTCGCCATGAGGCCGGTCACGTACGCACCGTTGATGAGCAGTGCGATCTGAGACGCGGCACGGTCGGGGTCACTCGCGCCCAGCCTGGCAGCAAGGGTGACGAGCCTTGCCCGCATTTCGTCCTTGTTATTCCGGGCGATGACCCGGCCAGGATGATTCTCGTCAGGAAACTCCGTCACCAGGTTCAGGAACGGGCAGCCGCGATAAGCGGGGCTTCCGATCCGCTTCACTATTCCAGAGAGCAGCGCTTCCAGCAAAGCGCGCGGATCATCAGCGTGCAACGCCTCAGTGCGATCCCACCACGCCCAGAAAGACCGATCTTTTTCGGCGGCGAAAGCGGCGATCAAATCGTCCTTGGAGCCAAACAGGCGATAGAGGCTAGTCTTCGACACGCCGGATTGCTCGACGACCGTGTCAACGCCGATGGCGCGGATGCCCTCGCGATAGAACAACTCGCTTGCTGTTGCGAGGATACGCTCGCGCGCGCTCACTTCGCCCTTGGGCGGGGCACCCCGACGGGGTCGGGCTTCAGCCTTCATATTCGCCAAGCTCCTCTTGTTTCGATTTTCTGGTTGACAAAGTAACAGACTTGTCTGTAACGTTCAAGTAACTAACAGGTCTGTAACTTTAAAAGGGGCAGGCGATGCGTGCGATCGAGGCAAAAACTCTCTCAGGCTATGGCGGCCTTCGGCAGTCCGAATTGCCCAAGCCGCAACCGGCAACAGACAGGGTGCTGGTACGCGTCACGGCCGCCGGCGTCACGCCGCTCGAGTACACGATCCTGTCGGGTGGACATCCTCGAGCCACGGCGCCGCTGGTGCTCGGCAATGAGGGCGCTGGCGTCATTGAGGATGCAGGGGACTCCGGTCTCGCGGTGGGAAGCCGCGTCATGTTCACGGGGCCTTATGGCGTTGGCGAGAACGGTGCGTGGCAAGAGTGGCTGCCGGTGAGACCTGAACATCTGGTGCTCGTGCCCGACGCGATTAACGATGTCGTCGCGGCCAGCCTTCCAGTGGCCTATCTGACGGCGCAGATCGCGCTGACGCAGGCCCGATTCAAACCGGACATGACCGTGCTGGCTCCGGGGATTGGCGGGTCGGTCGGCAATGCGACCTATCAG
>NZ_JBAUSA010000658.1:0-10060 GCF_049581465.1 Caballeronia sp.
GTACCGTTGATAGCCAGTCCTGCGGGCCGTGCTTCAAACCGATACTGCAGATGGGTCGGATATTGAGGATCGATCTCCCGCACTAAACGGTTGATCACCTGCTTGAGCTCCTCAGAATCTTCGACTCCCAATAGGTAACCTGCTTTCACCAGGCCCTCGCCAAACTTCTCGACCATCAGCGCCGCGAACGCAGCTGTCTCTGCGCCGCGCGCGACATCGCTCTGGCGATTGCCTGCGTACCGCTGAATTTCATTGATCAAAGCAAGAACGTCATTTGTCATGGCCGCGCCAGTTTCCAGGTATATGTTTTCATTCGCGCGAGGGCGTGCCCTTGCTCCATGTCGCGACGCCGGGTCGGCAAGCAAAAACAAAGCAGTCGAACATTCCACCAGCGGTTCAGACGCGCGCCCTCGCTGCGCGCACCTACGTGCACCTAAGCACCTAGGCCGGGCTGCCGATTTTCGCCTAACCGCGTAGCGCTAGCGGGAGCGTCGCAACCAGGTAGACAAGACCGATGGACGGGAACCCTGAGAGCGCGATCCCAGCGGAGATCACAGAGAACACGCCTGCAGCGGTAAGGGCGCGCGTACTAAACATGCCATCTTCCTAAGGCCATAAAGCTCTCGTAAAAGGTGTGGCACGCCGCCTTGAACCGGGCGACCCATGCCGCGGTAAACCTCAGGACGTCCGAACCAGCCGGACGCCCAGGGCTCCTGGCAAACCGAGCCCTTGCCGACCGTATTGCCGGGCGTGTATTACATAGGCTGTATATTCGCCGCCTGCAACCCTTTTTGCCCTTCTCTTATCTCGAAGCTGACCTTCTGCTTCTCCGTAAGCGACTTGAAGCCCTCCGCTCTCACTTCCGAGAAGTGCGCGAACACATCTTCTCCTCCGTCATCGGGCGTAATAAATCCGAAACCCTTTGCATCGTTGAACCACTTTACGGTACCTGTTGCCATGATCGTATCCAGAATTAAAAATTGAACTGCATTTAGAGGACGGTGCGCTTCGTCGCCTCTGTTAAATACACAATACGTTGTTCGAACTAACGGCCGAGATAAATAGTGAGCTCTTCATGTAAAGCATTTATAAAAATTCACCCGGTAACAAGTAACTGACAACGGGCTCGCTCGGAGCTATAGGCCCACGAGCATCGGGTTGAGTTCAATGTGCAGCATCACCAGCCATTTCTTTGGACATTGATCGTCGATCCTGGGCAATGGATGCGACGCGTCCACGCCCTTGACTAGCTTCTTCTCGCTCGCATGGTGATAGGCGCGACGCGCGTCAGACTGCAGCCAGTAACTAATCATCAGGGACGAAATCAAACCGAATCCCGAAATGACGATAGGGGTGACGGTTGGGTCAATAGTTCGGCAAGCGTATGAAAAAGCAGCCGTGAGCACCTGATTGCACACTATGATCAACGAGATCAGCTTGACCAGTCCCCTGATGCGCATCGAATTTCTAAGTGCCATAAAACTTATCCAGTAATGTCATTCTCTTAAGATCGCGTTACCGTCCGCCACGGCCGAGCATTGCCAGCGAGCGGTGACGCGACAACGACGCCTCATAGCCCTTCAGTTCCGCGCCACCCAGGCGTTGCTTCATTGGGGACGTCGCAATAGTCACCGGCGGTGCTTCAGCTTCGGCGCTTGCTTGCTCCCCGGTGTCGGCGTCCCCTGGCGTTAAAATGTAGACGGTAGACCACGAAGTCTGAGTGGTTGTTTGTACGAGGCCTTCCTTGACGAGTTCGGCCAGTAGTCGTCGCGTCATCGACGCAGGCTGGCCAAGCAGGCGCGCCAGATAAGTAACCGAGTATTCGCGTCCTTGACGCATATGCGCCAGGATGGCGGTAGATCCGTGATTCATCGTGAGGCCCCTGTACTCGTTGCAGAGAAAGATGCTATGCCGAAGCCCATAAAATCGGCGTAAAGAGTTTGATTTATTTCGAATTTATTTCAGTGCAGGCGAATAAGCACGCCGCCGTCCTCCAAGCCCCCAATGGAGCGTCTCCCCTCTCTCGGCTACCATTAGATTATCATCGGCCGCAGCGTCATTAAAAAGCGACCCCGTCGCGAACCCTGCATCACCCAGGAGACTAATCCATGCACGATTCCTATCTTGCGCATGTGCGCAGCACCCTCGACCAGATTCGCGCCGACGGCTTTTACAAGACCGAACGCGTGATCTCAAGTGCGCAATCGGCCGACATCCGCCTGGCGGCCGGCGACGAAGTGCTCAACTTCTGCGCGAACAACTACCTCGGCCTGGCCAACGACGCACGCCTGATCGACGCAGCGAAAGCGGGCATGGACCGGGATGGTTTCGGCATGGCGTCGGTGCGCTTCATCTGCGGCACGCAGAGCGTCCACAAGGACCTTGAGCAGGCGCTTGCGGCCTTTCTGCAAACCGATGACTGCATCCTGTACTCCAGTTGCTTCGACGCGAATGGCGGCCTGTTCGAAACCTTGCTCGACGAATCCGACGCCATCATCAGCGACGAACTGAACCACGCGAGCATCATCGACGGCGTGCGTCTGTCAAAGGCGAAGCGCTACCGCTACAAGAACAATGATCTCGCCGACCTCGAAACCAGGCTGCAAGAAGCCGATGCCGCCGGCGCGCGCTTCAAGCTGATCGCCACTGACGGCGTGTTCTCGATGGACGGCATCATCGCCAATCTGGCCGGCATCTGCGATCTCGCCGATCGCTATGGCGCGCTGGTGATGGTCGACGATTCGCACGCGGTCGGCTTTATCGGTGAGCACGGACGGGGCACCCCTGAGCATTGCGGCGTGCTGTCGCGCGTCGATATCATCACGGGCACGCTAGGCAAAGCGCTGGGCGGCGCGTCCGGCGGCTACGTGGCCGCCCGTCGCGAAATCGTCGAGTTGCTGCGCCAGCGTTCGCGCCCGTATCTCTTCTCGAATACGCTGACGCCCAGCATTGCCGCCGCCACGCTCACCGCACTGGAACTGCTCGCAAGCGACGAAGGCGCCCAATTGCGCGCTCGCGTGCGTGCCAATGGCGCCCGTTTCCGTGCGGCGATGAGCGCGCTCGGCTTTACCCTCGTGCCCGGCGAGCATCCCATCATCCCCGTGATGCTCGGCGACGCGCAGGTCGCATCGCGCATGGCGGACGCGCTGCTGCGTGAAGGCGTCTATGTGATCGGGTTTTCATTTCCAGTCGTACCGAAAGGCCGCGCCCGCATCCGCACGCAGATGAGCGCCGCGCACACGCCGGCGCAAATCGATCGCGCGGTGGATGCATTCGCGCGCGTCGGCCGTTCACTGAACATCATCTGAGACCTTTGAGGCGACCATGAAAGCATTGGCAAAACTAGAACGCGCACCGGGGCTCACGCTGACTCGGGTCAAGAAGCCCGAAGTCGGGCATAACGACGTGATGATCCGCATCACGCGCACGGCTATCTGCGGCACGGACATCCACATCTGGAAATGGGACGACTGGGCGCAGAAGACGATTCCCGTGCCCATGCACGTGGGTCACGAATATGTCGGCGAGATCGTCGAGATGGGACAGGAAGTGCGCGGCTTCGCGATCGGCGACCGCGTGTCGGGCGAAGGTCACATCACGTGCGGGTTCTGTCGCAACTGTCGCGCGGGACGCCGCCATCTCTGCCGCAATACGGTTGGCGTCGGCGTTAATCGCCCCGGTGCGTTCGCCGAATTCCTCGTGATTCCCGCCTTTAACGCGTTCAAGATTCCGCCGGAGATTTCCGACGATCTCGCGGCTATCTTCGATCCATTCGGCAATGCGACCCACACCGCCCTGTCGTTCAACCTCGTCGGCGAGGACGTGCTGATTACCGGCGCCGGGCCGATAGGCATCATGGCTGTCGCGATTGCGAAGCACGTAGGAGCCCGAAATGTCGTGATTACCGACGTGAATGACTATCGGCTGGAGCTTGCCCGCAAGATGGGTGCGACGCGTGCGGTGAACGTGTCGCAGACGTCTTTAACCGACGTTATGGCCGAGTTGGGCATGACGGAAGGCTTTGACGTGGGGCTTGAAATGTCCGGCGTGCCGAGCGCGTTCACAGGCTTGCTCGAAGCGATGAATCACGGCGGCAAGGTGGCGCTGCTCGGCATTCCGCCTGCGCAGATGGCGATCGACTGGACCCAGGTGATATTCAAGGGGCTGGAGATCAAGGGCATATATGGCCGGGAGATGTTCGAGACCTGGTACAAGATGGTCGCGATGCTGCAAAGCGGGCTCGATCTATCACCGATCCTCACCCACAGCTTTCCCGTGGACGACTATGAGGAAGCATTCGCGACCATGCTCTCGGGCCAAAGCGGCAAGGTGATCCTGGACTGGACCGCATGATGGTGCATTGAGCGTGGTGGGCCGGGGGGTTAAGTACACGCGCCCCCGGCCCACCCAGCTATTAGCCGCGCTCCAGCACGGCCATCTCACGGACCACGACGAGCAGCATCGACAGACTCGCGCCGTTCGTCGCGCGCAATTCCGTCAACAAACGCCCGTAACGCTCGACCGCGGCCTGCCGCTTGCTTCGCCAGTTCTCGACGATTGCGTCGGCTGCATCGATATCGCGTGTCTGTTCAAGCGCGCTGACAGTCAGCGCCCGCTTGAGGCGCGCTAGTTCTTCCAGCGCGGCCGCCCGCGCGAGCACATCCCAGTGCGTAGCGGCGGGCAGCGCCATGGCGCGCTCGACAATCCAGCCGTAGTTCAGCAACGTACCGATTGCGAAGTAGACGCTCGCGACGACCTCCAGCCCGCGCCCGCTACTCGCCGCTACTTCCGCGCTATCCAGCACGGCGATCGACACATCCCCGCTCGTCACCTGTGCGGCAAGACCGCGTTCAACACCCGCTTCCTCCAACGCGCGGCGTCGTTCGGCCCAGCCCTCGAGTTCGTCAGCAGGGAGCAGCGCCGGCAACTGAGGGCCAAGCCTTTGGGCGGCCTCACGACAACGGGCGACACGATTCACGTCGGCGTCCGACTCGTCCGTCGACACCTTCAGATGACGCAGGAACCAGAGGGTCGCCCCCTCCAGCATGCTCACAGCATCGACGAACATGCGCGCCTGCACCTCGTCGGCGATGACATTGTCGAGCGCGTCGATACTGCGCCAGAGTTCGTCCAGGTCGAACACGTCGCGCGCCATGATGCAGGCCCGCACGATCTCGTCTGGGCACGCCTTGGTTGCCTCCATGAGCCGATGCACGAAGGTACAGCCGACCCGATTCATCAGTGCGTTCGTCAAGTGCGTGGCGAGGATTTCCCGCCTGAGCGGATGGCGTTGCATCGGCTCGCTGTAACGCGCTTGCAGCGGTAGCGGGAAATAGTTGGGCAGCATCCCGGCAACCAGCGGATCCTCCGGCACGTCGGAGGCCACGAGTTCGTCATAGAGCCACATCTTGCTATAGGCGAGCAATACGGCACGCTCGGGCGACGTGAGCCCAAGCTTTGCAGCCAGACGCTCGGCGATGTCGTCATCGGAGGGCAGGAATTCGATCTCGCGCTTGAGCCGCCCCGCGCGTTCAAGCCACCGCATCAGCCGCGCTTCGGCCTCGAGCATCTCGGCGACGTAGCGGTTCGCAATCGACAGCGCCTGCGTCTGCGCGTAGTTGTCCTTGAGAACAAGGAGGCCGATCTCGTCGGTCATCTCGGCGAGCAGCGTGTTGCGCTGCTTGCCGGTCATCTCGCCGTCGGCCACGACGAGGCCCAGCAGGATCTTGATGTTCACCTCGTGGTCTGAACAGTCCACGCCGGCGGAATTGTCGATGGCATCGGTATTGATGCGCCCGCCGTGCTGCGCGTACTCGATCCGGCCGAGCTGTGTGACACCGAGGTTGCCGCCCTCGGCCACCACCTTGCAGCGCAGTTCCGCGCCGTTGACACGCACGGGGTCATTCGTGCGGTCGCCGACCTGCGCCGCCGTCTCACGCGTGGACTTCACGTACGTACCCACGCCGCCGTTGTACAGCAGATGCACATCTGCGAGCAGGATCGCGCGGATCAGTTCGTTCGGGGCAAGCGTCGCCGCGCTGATGCCAAGCGACGCCTGTACTTGTTTGGACAACACGATGGTTTTCGCGGTGCGCGGGAAGACGCCGCCGCCGGCTGAAATCAGCGCGGCATCGTAGTCGGCCCAGCTCGAACGCGGCAGCGCGAACAGCCGCTCGCGTTCGTTGAAACTGGCGGCTATATCGGGGTCCGGATCGAGGAAAATGTGACGATGATCGAACGCTGCGATCAGCCGGATATGGCGCGAGAGCAGCATGCCGTTGCCGAACACGTCACCCGACATGTCCCCGATACCGACCACCGTGAAATCCGTAGTCTGGGTGTCGACACCCATCTCGCGCGAATGCCGCTTGACCGATTCCCAGGCGCCGCGTGCGGTAATCGCCATCTTCTTGTGGTCGTAGCCAACCGAGCCACCCGAGGCAAACGCGTCGTCGAGCCAGAAACCATACTCCTGCGCGATGGCGTTCGCGTAGTCCGAGAACGTCGCCGTGCCCTTGTCGGCGGCGACGACGAGGTACGGGTCGTCGGGGTCGTGACGCACGGTGTCGGGCGGCGGCACAATGACGCCGGCCACGCGGTTGTCCGTCACATCCAGCAAGCCGCGCAGGAACATCTGATAGCAGGCGACACCTTCACGCGCGTACGCCTCGCGGTCGGTGGCCGGCGGCGGATTCTTCACGACAAATCCGCCCTTCGATCCAACCGGCACGATCACCGTGTTCTTCACCATCTGCGCCTTCATGAGGCCGAGCACCTCCGTGCGAAAATCCTCGCGACGATCCGACCAGCGCAGGCCGCCGCGCGCGACCTTGCCGCCACGCAGATGTACCCCCTCCACACGCGGTGCATAAACCCAGATCTCGAACATCGGCTTGGGTTCCGGCAAGCCCGGCACCATCGACGGATCGAGCTTGAATGACACATAGGGTTTCGGCTGTCCTTCGGCATCCTTACGAAAATAATTGGTACGCACGGTCGCGTTGATGACACCCAGGAACTGACGCAGGATGCGGTCCTCGTCGAGATTAGGTACGCTGTCGAGCGCGGCTTCTATCTCGTCGAGCACATGCTGCGTGCGCTGGCCGCGCAACTCGCGGCTTTCGGGATTGTCATGGGACGAGCCGGCAAGGTCCGGGTCAAAGCGGACCAGGAAAAGCTCAAGCAGCTTGCGGGCGATGGCCGGATTGCCGGTCACCGCGCGTACTATATACGCGTCGCTGAATGTCGACCCCACCTGCCGCAAATACTTCGCGTAAGCGCGCAGGATCGTGACATCGCGGGCACCGAGTTGCGCGCGTAAGACCAGGCGATTGAAATCGTCATTCTCGACCTCGCCGGTCCAGACGCTTGCGAATGCGTTCTCGAACAATTCCTTGACGCGATCGATGTCGAACTCAACGTCGTCCGCAAGCTCCAGGCCGAAATCGTGTATCCACGCGTGCGGCGCGCCGACCGGCTCGATGCGGTAAGGACGTTCTTCGTCGACGCGAACACCCAGATGTTCCAGCATCGGCAAGCTATGTGACAGCGCAATCGGATCGCCCACGCGATACACCTTGAAGCGAAACGCCCGGCGCCCGGCTTCAATCGGCCGATAGAGACTCATTGCAAGACCGCCCGCGTTCACCTGGGTCTGTTCGATCAACTCGATATCGCGCACCGCCGTGCGTGCCGGATAGTCTTCGCGATAACCCGCCGGGAACGAATCGGCGTAGCGGTTCAACAGCCGGTTGCCCTGCTCTTCGCCAAAGCTGTCGATCAACGCATCGGCGAGATCGTCCTGCCAGCGGCGCGCAACCTGCACGATGCGCTGCTCGAGTTCGCGCGTGTCGGCCTCGGGCATCGTGCCTTTATCCGCGCGCACCGTAATAAAGATGCGTGCCAGCGGAGATTCGGAAAGCAGCGGCGTGAACTCGATGCTCTTGCCGTTGAAGGCCTCCATGAGGACCTTCGCGATGCGTTTGCGCAGGTCCGTGTTGAACTTGTCGCGCGGCACGAAGACGAGGCACGATACGAAGCGGTCGAAGCGGTCGCGCCGCACGAACAGACGTGTGCGCTGATGCTCTTGCAAGCGCAGCACGCCGAGCGCGATATCGAACAGATCATTTTCGTCCGCCTCGAAGAGTTCTTCGCGCGGATATTGTTCGAGCACGGTTACCAGCGACTTATGCAAATGGCCTTTTGCCAGAAAACCGGCGCGCCGGATGATATTCGCGCATTTGCGCCGCACGATCGGTATCTCGGACGTTGAAGCCAGATACGCCGTGGACGTGTACAGGCCGATAAACCGCCGTTCTCCGATCACCTTGCCATCCGGCCCGACGCGCTTCACGCCGACGTAGTCCAGATAGCCCGGCCGGTGCACGGTCGCTCGCGAATTGGCCTTGGTGAGAAAGATGGGCGTCGAGCTTTCGATGACCGTCACGGCCGCGGGCGGCAATTGCGTGACATTGTCGGCTGCGGGCGGCCGCAGGCTTTCGCGCAGCAGTCCCGCGCCGGAGCCCGGTACGCCGCGCAGCGCATACGTGCCATCCTGCGTGATGAGTTCGTAGTCGCGATGACCCAGGAAGGTGAAATGATCCGCGACCATCCACTCCAGGAATGCGCGTGCCTCGACGCCGTCCGGGCTTGTCTCGCGGGTCCTCATTTCACCGATGGTGGCGCGTGCGACCTCGACGATCTTCGGCCAGTCTTCCACCGAGGCGCGCACGTCGCCTAGCACCCGCGCGATATCGCGGCGTAGCTCATCGAGCTTCGCTGCTTCGCCGCAGCGGTCCACTTCGAAATGAATAAACGATTCGAGGCGCGATTGGGTGTCCCCGTCATCGACGTGGCCCAACGCGATGCGGGTGATCGCGCCGGTTGCGTCGCGCCAGACACGAAACACCGGGTGAATGGCCGAATGCATCGCGAGCCCGAGACGATTGACCGCCATTGTCACTGAATCGACCAGGAACGGCATGTCGTCGTTGACGATCTCCACGACCGTGTGATCGGAATGCCAACCGTGCTGCTCAAGGTTAGGGTTGTATACCCGCAGGACTTCGCGGCCCGTCGCGAACTTCTGCGCCGTCTGCCAGTGCGCCATGGCGGCGCCGTAGAGATCGGCGAGATCGCGGCTTTGTATGTCCTCGGGATCGGCGAGTTCATAGTAGTGACGCAGCAACGGTTCGATGATGTTGAACGCGGGCGTAGGCAGCCGTCCCCGTGCATAGTCGACGACATCGTCGAGTAGGTGCGCGACGCGTTCTTCGGTCTTGGTCAGCATGGCGTTCTCCCGGTTCAAGCACGATCGGTGCTCGGATTATGCACCGGGTTTGCGCATGGTTCATGTGCATCCGCACAATGGCCTGGGGCCGGCGGCCAATGGGGGAGGTTTGGGGTTGGGGGGTGCTGCTCGCGGAAAGTGTGAGGCTAGGATTGAGTCCTTCTGCTAGCGTGGTCGTTCTGCATAAGTAGTATTTTCTTGCTTATTTCTGTTAGCCCCAGTCCGGGGCGGGACTTCATTTCTTTGCAAACGCGCAAAGAAACGCGTTTTAAACCGCCAATTCTTAAGTGTCGTCGTCGCGAGTTTCAGGTCTTTGGCACGAACCTAGCACGGCTCCCGCAGCCCCGCAAACGGCAACGCCTACGCTAACCCGCGCGGTAACGCCAGTGGCAAGGGCAGACGCAACGCAAACCGAAAACCCCGTGGCTCCGGGTTTGACCCGTTTGCGTCGCCCTTCGTGCGACCCAAGATACAGAATGGGTGAGCGCGTACCATTCGCTTTGGTGGTTCAAGACACAGATTGTCCCTGAGATACGGCCGTCGAGGCGAAGCGTGTTCGTGCCGCTCGAATGAGAGGAGGGTGTTCGACTGAGCGATGATATGTGGGGCGGCACTACGTTCGGGCCAAAGACCTGAGGTGATCGACGACGACACTTAGGTATTCGCGGTTTGAACGCGTTTCTTTGCTTCGTTTCTTTGCGCGTTTGCAAAGAAATGAAGTCCCGCCCCGGATAGGGGCTAACAGTAATAAGCAAGAAAATACTACTTATG
>NZ_JBAUSA010000659.1:0-2353 GCF_049581465.1 Caballeronia sp.
GCTGGTGCACACCATCTGCCAGCGCGCACCCACGGCAGCCAGTGCATCGAGCACCACGGCGCGTGTCACGCTGGGTTCGGCCACGAGGATCAAGGGCAGAGGCTGATCGAGATCGACCTCCGTTCCCGCTCGTGCCAGCCATTCGAGCTGGCCCGAGAAAAGCGGAATGCCCCGCGCATCGCCAATACGCCGCTTGCCAATCAACAAGTCGACCGCACCCGCGTCCAGAAGCTCGTACAGCCGTCCTGTCATGCCGATCGTGATCTCAAGTTCCACGTCGGGATGCGAGCGGCGAAACGCAGCGAGAACACGCGGCAAGGGACCGAGCGCCAAGTCGTCGGACGAACCAAGCCGCACGCGGCCCGCAAGACGCGGCGAGCGAAACTGCGATTCCGCATGGGTCATCGCCTCAAGAATCTTCCGCGCATGGATCAACATGGCCTCGCCGTCGGCAGTGAGCGCGAGCGAGTGCGTGTCCCGCACGAACAGTCGCCTTCCAATGTGATCTTCCAGGCGCCGGATATGCTCGCTCACGCTTGATTGCGTGAGACGAAGCTGGCGGCCGGCATCGGTGAAACTATGGGAAGCCGCAACGGTCGCGAACGTATTAAGCCAGACAGGATTGAGCATGATGCATTGTCATCGATAAAACCGATGGCAGTCAATGCGGCCAGTGGGGTTCCCGATCGCCATGGATGGAATTAAACTTGGCGCATATCCCGAATTCCCCGTCGCACTGCTTTGAGCGTCAAGCTTCACACGATGACCGCAAAAAATTCACATACGGCGCTGTTATGGATCGTCGCCGTCGGCTTTTTCATGCAGGCCCTCGACACGACCATCGTCAACACGGCCCTGCCCTCCATCGCGCGCAGCCTGCATGCGCAACCGCTTGCGATGCAGCCGATTGTCGTCGCCTACACGCTCACCATGGCGATGCTCACGCCTGCCTCGGGCTGGCTGGCCGACCGGTTCGGCACGCGGCGCGTCTACTTCGTCGCCATTCTGCTGTTCGTGCTCGGTTCGCTCTGCTGCGCGAGCGCACAGTCGCTGCACCAACTGATCGTGGCGCGCGTGATCCAGGGTATCGGCGGGTCGATGCTGTTGCCGATCGGCCGCCTGGCGGTGCTGCGCAGCGTGACCGGAGAGGCTTATGTGTCCGCGCTGGCCGTGATTTCCATCGCAGGACAGGTCGGTCCGATCCTGGGCCCGACGATGGGCGGCTGGTTCGTCGAATCGTTTTCATGGCACTGGATCTTCTTGATCAACGTGCCGATCGGGGCGGTCGGGTTGCTCGCGGTGCATCGATTCCTCCCCGACGATGCCATCGGCGACGCCCCGCCTTTTGACTTTATCGGGGGCGCGTTGTTGTCGCTGTGCATGGTCGCGTTTTCCGTGGCGCTCGATAGCCCGGCGCAACATCACAAGCTGCTGGTTTCCGGTGGGCTGTTCGCGCTGTCGGCGTTGGCCGCGATGGTGTACGTTCCCCACGCGCGGCGGCGGCCCGATCCGCTTTTCAAGCTCTCCCTTTTTAACGAGCCTAACTTCAGCGTAGGCCTGCTTGGGAATCTGCTGTGTCGAATTGGATCGAGCGCCGTGCCATTTCTCTTGCCGCTCCTGATGCAGTTGCAGCTCGGCTATTCGCCGTTGCATTCGGGACTGATGCTGCTGCCGGCAGCGTTTGCGGGAACCATCGCCAAAGGCTGGATCTCGCCGCTTGTCAGGCGCTATGGCTACGATAACTTCTTGCTCTGGAACACGATTCTTGTTGGGGCTGCGATAGTTGGATTTGCCGCGTTTTCTGTTTCTACTCCGTTGGTCGTCGAGATCGCCATTCTCGCCGTATTCGGCGCCTGTAATTCCATGCAGTTCGCCGCCATGAACAGCGTCACGCTCAAAGGGCTTTCCATCAAGGACGCCGGTAGCGGCAATAGCCTGTTTTCCATGGTGCAGATGCTCGCGATCGGGCTCGGGGTTTCTATCGGCGGCGGGCTTGTGTCTGTGTTTTCGACGCAGCTTGGGTCCGCTGCCATGGCCTTTCGAATCGCGTTTGTGTGTGTCGGAGGGGTTACGCTGGCGTCGGCCATCGTCTTCCGGTTTCTTGACTCTGCGCCACCGGCAGCCAGAGGTGTGGTTGCACAGCAGTCCTGAATAAGTATTGCGGATGGTGCGCTGGGGGGGTGCTGTTCGCGGCGAGTGGGGAGCTAGGGAGGGGTGCTGTTCGCGGCGAGTGTGGGGCTAGGATTGAGTCCTCCTGCTCGCGTGGTCGTTCTGCTTAAGTCGGATTTTCTTGCTTATTTCTGTTAGCCCCTATCCGGGGCGGGACTTCATTTCTTTGCAAACGCGCAAAGAA
>NZ_JBAUSA010000660.1:0-1572 GCF_049581465.1 Caballeronia sp.
CGTTCATTCTTCGCTGAGTCAAAATCACGTTGCCTCCGCGCGTGATCGTTTAAATAAATAGGTGTTCAATGCAGGCGCGGCTAAACAGGGATTCATTCTTAGTATGGGCCGTTGCCCCTGCAGTCTGCGCAGTCATTGTGCTCTGGTATCAATTCGGATTTACTCTAGGCGCCATGCTGGAAGAGTGGGACGTCTTGAGTATGATGCAGAGCCATCCTTCGTTCTGGAATTCGTTCCCAGGGCAATTGATGGCTGACAAGTTTGCAGCGCGCCCGCTACAGATCCTTCCGCACTTTATCGCCCGCCAGATTAGCAGTGATTCGTTCCTTGGCTTTCATATAGTCCTGATGGCTGGATGCGTGCTGCGCGTGATCGGCGGCGCGTGGCTCGGGAACTTCTTGTTCCGCAACAAGGCCTATGCAGCGGCATTTGGGCTGCTGTGTTTTGTCTACCCCGCCGATACCCAGCAGTTTGAATTTCGGACCGTCCACATCATGTTTTCGGTCGGACTAATGGTGTTCGGCAGCGCCTGCACGGTCAGCGCATTAACTGCGAATACCGCCGCCAAGCGATGGGCGGCTCTGGTCACGTCGACCATTTGCTCCTGTGTTGCTGTCCTGATCTACGAGCCGTTCATCACGCTCTATCTGATTGCACCTCTCGCGCTACTTTCAAGAGACGGATTTAGAAGCTTCATCCGATTGGTCATCCGTCGCAAAGCGATCGTGGCCGCATCCTTGATTGCTCCGCTCGCGAACGCCGCTTATCTGTTCTACGCGATCGTCCTCTTCAAGAGTTCGTATCAGGTGAGCGCGTCCGGCGGCAGCATGACCGGCGCAATCGTGCACAACCTTCACTATCTGATCGACTCCGATGCGTACCGCGTCTTCTATGACGCATGGGTCTCGACATGGTGGATCCTGACCACTCAGATCGTTCACTACCGCTTTATCGTGTTCACGGGCATCGTACTGCTCCTTGCGCTGTTGCTTTTGACCAAGCGCGCGTCGAATGCGGTCCCTTTGAGTCAGACCGCTCGATACGTTTTGTCTGGACTGATTCTGGTGGTCGTGGGTTACCTGCCCTTCATGGTTGCCGAATCGCATATGGTGATCAATCAGCGGACATTCATGAGCGTAGCGCCGGGCGCAAGCCTGATCGTCATTGCAGTGATCGCCCAGATCTGCCGGCGTTCAAATGCAACCGGAATCGTTTTTGCTGCGGGGTTTATCTTTTTTGGCTTCGTCGCGCAGCTTTATCAGTTCGACAAATACACGAGGGACTACACAGGCATCGTTCTACCGTATACCTCCATGCTCGCCGACCAAACCGATCCAGCCAAGCAAGTGCATCTTGTCTTTGACAAGACCGGACTAGGCGGTCATCTCAATGGAATGTACGAGAGTAAGGTGCGATATGCGGCCATCGTGCGACGAAACCAGAACATTGGGATCACGGAGCTCTGTATGGATGAATCGCAAACTGCGCAGTTGCCTTTTTCAAATTGCACATTGAAAGATGGCAACTGGGTGGTTAGAAGCTCTGCGGGAATAACCGCGACCTATCCTCAAG
>NZ_JBAUSA010000661.1:0-3722 GCF_049581465.1 Caballeronia sp.
CCTTTATGTCGTCGTAAACGATGTACTTGGGTTGCACAAGAATACCGAGGCCGGCTAGAGCAGCAGTCCGCAGCACCTGGCCGTCGTTTGACTCCAGGAGGCCGTCTACAGCGACCGTGGACGTTTCGCTTCCGCGTGTGAACTTCAGGTCTTTATAGGTTTTGGACAGGGTGTAGTTGAGAAGCCTGTGTTCCACAAGTTGCTCGGGAACCTGAGGAGCACCCTTTAGTCGGAGGTAGTCGGGCGACGCGGTCAGGATCCGGCGAGTTTCCGCAAGGCGGCGTATTGTAATTGAGGAATCGTTCTCGTATTCGCGGGTGCGGATCGCCAGATCAATGCTGTTGTCTATGATGTCGAGATACCGATTCGCAGTCTCGACATGCACAGATACTTCCGGGTACAGGCGCGTATATTCGGGGATCAAAGGCGCGATGTGCAAAATACTGAAGGAAAGTGATGCGGTAATGCGCAATGTACCGGTCGGGTTGACGCAGCTCGCTCGCGCTGCCGAGTCAGCTTCTTTCGCGTCCTGCAGCATTGCCTTCGTACGTTCTACGTATTCACGTCCGATCTCGGTGAAATATAATCTGCGCGTGCTGCGCTCTACAAGACGCACACCTAGCCGACTTTCCAGGCTGGACAGGTACCGTGTAGCAGCAGGGTTCGACATGCCCAGCGCCTCTGCCGCGCGACTCAAACTCCCCAATTCAGCCGTTTTAGCAAGCAACTCGAGTTCTATCCATCGATCCATGAGTCTCCTCCCATCGCTTTGATCTGGCGGACTTCGTCCCGACAGGTTGTTTCTTTGTCGCTATATAGCTGGGCTGCGATAGATGCAGTCCGCGAGCTACGTCTCGCGGGCCCGCACGTGTCGCTGCCGCAGTGATGACTCGACGTGAAAATTAACGGTTATCAACTCGTTTTAGAAACGGTCGGATATCGATCGTTTTCCAAATAGAAGCCCTGTTGAACGGGTCCTCGTTGATGAAATTTTGTACCTCCTCTATTGAATCAGCCTCGTACAGGAAAAAGCTTCCGATCATAGTTTGGTTATCCAAGGCTGTCAGGGGTCCAGAGACAAGGGTTTTTATCGGCGATGTCGCGAGATAGGCCTTGTGTGCGTCGTAGTTCGACAGCCGCTTGTCGACCATTTCATCGTGGTCAAGACAATAAACGATGTAGTTCATTTGAAGCCTCTCCCAAGTTTGACCAGGTGCCGAGACCTGGCCAGGTGCGCCCGTCATTTGCCAACGTTCACGAGGATCTTCAGATGCATCCCGGACGGATCCAGCAATGCCTCAAAGCCATCGCGAACAACGTTGTCCATCTCGATCTGCGCGGTGGCGACCCTCTCTACAGGGAGGACCCCGCTTTCAATCATTGACGCCACTCTGGGAAAGCTATAGGTCGGAAAGCACCAGGTGGCTTCGACAGTAATATCTTTCAACGCCCACTTCATTGCGTCAACGGTCGCAGGCGAAGAATGCAGGCCGGCCTGTACAACGACCCCCTGGGGACGGACCGCATCCACGCATGTGTTCAGCGAATTCTCAAGTCCAACGCATTCGATAGCAGCGTCAACACCTACGCCCTCCTCGGTTTGATCGCGAATTGCTTCGATCAGATCGGTCTTTGACGGGTCGATCACTATGCAGTCGGGCACGAGTTCAAGGGCCTTTCGCAGCCGGTTCGGGTTGACCTCCGAGACGAAGATCTTCGACGCTCCGGCAGCCTTGGCGCCGAGCAACGCCAAAGCGCCAATTGGCCCCAGACCCGAAATCAGCACTGTTGAACCGGTGGTAACCCGTCCGCGATCAAGCGCGTACAGAGAGACCGCCGCAGGCTCGAGCATTGCGGCCTGTGCATCCGTCAGTTTCTTCGGAACCGGGATTGCGTTATACCCTTTGACCACTGCCTGCTCACCCATGCCGCCCCACTTCCACGACAAGCCGATGCACGCTTGGCACGGGCTAAGGTGGAACAATCCACGGCGTCCGAAATAATCGTCACGCGGCGAGACCAGGGGCTGAACCGAAATTCTGTCTCCGGGCGACACGTGCTTGACACCGCGGCCGACGTCCATCACTTCCGCCGAAAACTCGTGGCCGAGAATCTGCGGAAGCGTGGCGCCGCTATACACGTGAGGCGTTTTCGGAGTTACGATCGGACCGCCGACATATTCATGCAGGTCCGTGCCGCAGATTCCGCAGACAAGCGGACGTACAAGAACGTCGTCGTCAACGAGCGGCTTCTGGGGTGCTGCCACCTCTTCAACGCGAATGTCGCGTTTGCCATAAAATCGTACTGCTTTCATCATCACCTCCGTGTAACGCATTGATTGTCCTGCGCTCATGCATTCCATGTGCGCGGTTGTACGCCATCGAAGGCATCCTGCAATAGTGCTCTGATCTTTTCCCGGTCTATGGGCTGCGGATTCCAGTAGGGGTTAGAAGCCGCTATGTCAGCCGCTCGCTCCAGATCCTCGTGCCGCATTCCGAGTTCCTTCAGCGACAACGGTGCACCAATTCTCTTCGCAAATTCGTGCATGCCGACGGCAGCGTCATTTGCATTGAGTGCTCGGGCAATCCGCTCCATTGCCTGCGGTGCGGCATTCCTGTTGTACGCCAGTGCATGCGGCAAAACGACGGTATGAGTCTGCGCGTGCGGAAGGTCAAAGCTTCCGCCCAAGGTGTGACATAGCTTGTGATGCAGCGCCATGCCCACATTCCCTAAAACAGTCCCACACAGCCAGGAGCCGTAGAGGGCCTTCGAACGGGCTTCAATGCCGCTTGGGTTCGCGACGATACCTGGCAGTGCTTCTGCCATTGCGCGGATGCCCTCCTCGGCCATCAGACTTGTCACTGGATTTCGATCGCGCGCATATAGCCCTTCTGCGGCATGAGCAATGGCGTTCATGCCACTGGTAACCGACAGACCCACCGGTAGCGTTGTGCTTAAGCTCGGATCGTAGATGACGGTTTTGGGCAGCACCCTCACATCGGTACCGGTCCTTTTCAACGCGGCCTCGGTGATCCCGAAGATCGGTGTCATCTCACTGCCGGAGTATGTCGTTGGAATTGCGAGGATCGGAAACTCGGACTCGAGGGCGATCGCCTTTCCAAGCCCGATCGCCGACCCTCCACCCACAACTACCGCGCAATCTGCCTTAAGCTCGCGCGCGGCAGCCAGCGCCTCTCGCGCAAGCTCAACGGGAACATGCATCACCGCTCTGGCAAACAGACCGGCGCAACGTTGCCCAAGACGCTTTGCTATTTCCCTGCCTGTATCGGCCTGTTCGGTACTACAGATGACCAGCGCGCGTTCAGCATTAAGTGCGAGAATTTCTCGTTCGAGATGGTTCAATGAGCCGTCTCCGAAGATCACTCGCGATGTCCGAGCGTGATAAACAAATTCAAGCGAATCCATGGCCTGTCCCGTCAAATTCAAAAACTTCATCTAAGCGCCACTGGTTCCTTGCTGGCGCTTCAATGCGTGTTGTCGGCCTGGTTTAGGACAAAGTCGTATTGAAGCGTATAAAACGCTTCGTCCATGCTCGTTCCATCAGGTGCCACCCCCGACTCGTGCCGGACCCAATCGGCAATCAACGACGACCGCACCCCGAAGACGGCATCCGAGTCGAGATATTGGTCGCCGTTACGAAAAATGTGAGTGACCAGCGTCTCGTGGCCTGGTGCAGTAATCATGAAATGGAGGTGCGCGGG
>NZ_JBAUSA010000662.1:0-4386 GCF_049581465.1 Caballeronia sp.
TCGTACGCCTGAGGCCACGCTCCTGCATGCCATTGCGCCAAGCAGCCAGGTGCGAATGGCTGACTGAATCCCATGAAAGATTCTTTTCTTCCAAGAACGAGAAGAAGTCGTACAGGTGATCGGCGTAGGTCCTGCGGGTTGTCTCTGCGCGCGTCCGGCCGCTGATGCACGACACGAAGTACAGATAGCGGTTCGCTGCCTCGGCAAGTTCGCCCTCGCCGTTGATCAGAAACGGCACGTCTGGCGCGGGCACGCCGGCGACGCAAAACGTGTTGTCAGTGAAAATCAGGCGCACCACATCGTCCTTCCAGGCAATGTAGCTCACGGACATGCGGTCACGAATTTCAGGTCGGCTGCTTTCAGGGGAGGGGCCGCGCTGCGCGCGGCAACCCCATAAGACGAAAAGAAAGACAACGGCAAAACCCGATACCGCACGGCTATTCCAGCAATTCTACAACCCCTCAAATTCAGAGGCAGCACTCAGACGCTGGCAGAACATTTTAATTCGCATTATTTAGCATATTACGGTCGCGGCAGGGTGTGGCTTGATTTGCGTGTGCGAATGCCCTATACCGACTAGTCCTGCATCTGCGGTTGACGATTGATACCGACGACATCGATTGTCGATTGTCGGATCGTCAATTCAGCAGACGCGGGCTTCTTGAGAAACACCTCGCTAAGCGCAACAACTGGAGCACAGCCATGGCATCCGACAAGATCATGATCATTCGCCACGCCGAGAAACCAGCCGCCGATGGCTCGGTGCAAGGGGTTACCGCGGCCGGGGCGACCAACGCGGAAGAATTGATCGTGCGTGGCTGGCAGCGTTCCGGGGCATTGGTAAGGTTCTTCGCGCCCCTTGATGGCGAGTTCGCGCAACCGGGACTGGCGACACCCAACACGATTTTCACTTCGCAAGTCGCTCATCACAGCGCGAGTCTACGGCCGCAACACACGGTGTTGGAGCTCGCAACCTTACTCGGGACAGTGCCCGGCTTTCAATTCAATACTCAATATCCCAAGGGGGACGAATCGAGCCTTGTGACGGCTGCCATGGACGCCCAGGGTCCCGTTTTGATCGCGTGGGAGCATCAAGCGATTCCTGCTATCGTCAAGGCGATCGTCGGCAATTCCACACCGTATCCGCCGATCTGGCCGGATCGATTCGATCTCGTCTGGATTTTGGACCGGCAAGCGGCAGGCGCGTGGGAGTTCTCACAGGTGCCCCAGTTGTTACTGTCGGGCGATAGTCCGCAAGTCGTCCCCATTTGATCATTGTCATTCGGCGACGCTTGCTATGAACGTTTTTTGAACGTTTTTTGGGCCATCCGCTAAACGACGCTTTCATTATGATTCTCAACGCCATCGAAATCCTTTCATGGGCGCGACGGGGATAAGGGAGCGTGCGAGGCCGCAGGAGAGCAGGCCTCGCACGGTATGTCCCATTGCGCAAAGATGATTTCGGTGCAGGATGCTTCTATCGGCTTCGCTTCTAAGCGTCGATCAGTTGTTTCAAGCTGTCGCCGGCCAGCGGCATTTGACGAAGCCGTTGGCCTGTCGCGTCGAACAGCGCATTCGCGAGGGCGCCCGCAGTCGGCCCCATTGCAGCCTCTGCCGTGCCAAGGAACGGCATGCCGGGCCGATCGATCAAGTGAACCTCGACGCTGTCGGGCACCGCTGAAAAACGGAGTATTGGGTAGCTGCTCCAGTCGAAACTTCGTATCTGCTGCGTGTCGTACTTCAGCTCTTCATAAAGGGTCCAGCTTGACGCGTCAACAACCTATCGTTGCGTCTATGATTGTTTATCATGTGATTAATATCGTCGGATCGCAGCTTTTTTTCTAGTGTTTTTGCGTGCTTCGGGATTGAACGGGTCGACGGGCGGCGGGGCGGGAGTGATTCATAGCTCGCGTTTTCCTGCTATAGCGATCTGCGCGTTTTCTGGATCGGCAGTCTGACTTCGGGCAGTCTCTTAACATAAATCACCAAGGGGTTTACCCAGATTTGACAACGGTCCCTTCCGGCCAGGGGCCTTAATCTGAAGCGTCCACTTACCTAGACTGTGGTCACTGGTTGCGAACGGGGCTGTTCGTAACAGGACAAAACAAAGTCGCGAGGTAAGTCGTCATGAAATCGTTGATCCAAGCCGTTGTTGTTGCCGCCGTACTCACCGCTCCGGTCGTGTCGTTCGCTCAGTCTGATTCGACTGTCACTCGCGCTCAGGTGCGCAACGAGCTCGTCCAGCTTGAGAAGGCGGGTTATAACCCAGCCAGCAGTGGCGATGTGTCTTATCCCACCCAAATTCAGGCTGCTGAAGCCCGTGTGGCCGCGCAAAACGGCGCAGCAAGCGGTTATGGCGGAGCCGCGAACGGTTCGTCGCAGTCCGGACGCGGTGTGTCCGCCGCGGACTGGAATGCAATGTACAGCCACCCTTGATGCATTGATCCGGAGGGGATCGGAGGAGGCTAGAAGTACAAGAAACCCGAGCCGCTGTTGCGGCTTGGCGACCAGGCATGAACACTGAGGCAAGCTTATTCCTCGACGATCTGCCAATCGGCGCCCCTAGCGTCAGCGATCCCTATGCCGAAACGGTCGAGAAAGTCTGGAAGTTCCGGATGGTCGAACAATGGTACCGAGGCCCCGCGCTGGATCAGTTGCAGCCGGTCACTAAAGATCGCAACCGAAACCCGGTTGGCGAATCGGGAGTTGAAGTAAATCCCGTCAAGGTTCGCAACATTGCCGTGAATCGCGCTGCTCCACTCATTTGGCGCTGAGTAGTCCGGCGTCGAAAGCACGTGCGCATCGAAACCGAGAGACCACAGCGGCTGTGTAAGATCGGCGAGGCGCAGAGCTCGCGGATCTTCGCAGCCCAAAGTTGCAACGCGTCGTTCAATGATGGCTTGCTCGTCGATCACGTGGGGCGCGGTTGCGCCAACACCGCGGTAGCGACCGCGCATCAACGTTTCGGCCATGCAAGCGTCGAACGAAGGCGACGCGTAGAGCACCCCGAATTCGTCGTTTGGGGCGTCAAAGCGGAAAACCGTAGCCGACGTGGAGCGCCGATTGTAGTAGACCGGCTCGCGCAGGCGCCAGTGGATGCGCAGCAGAGTCGTGACCGAGAGATTCATCTCATGGACCGGACGCTCTGCTTCGTGAAAACCCGGGGGCGGCAGGGGACAGTGTTCGACCGGTCGCTTATGCGCCTCCCTGCTCACAACGCCCCCTGTTCGCCGGACACTTCCTGCTCGGCCAGATCGACTACCCGGCCCAGGTCCGCATGGGTATCGAGTATGACCTCGGCAGGCGAGTGCCCATCCAATTCGCCGCGCTTGCTACGCATGAACGAGTGAATCACCCACGAGTTCGCCTTCGCCGATGCGAAAGGCCCCAGCACAGCGATGAGGCGGACGGGATCGGCATCGAACTGCCATTTCGGGTAGCGGAACCCTCGTTCCTTGCCCGGCGGGAGCAGGGCATACAGCTCCCCCTTTTGCCTCTTTTCGTTGATCGTGCGCTCGTTGCGCCCGGCGTAGTCGCGCGCATCCAGCAAAGCCAGGTTGTCGGGACTTCGATAGTCTTCGACGGCAAAGCGGCGGCCGCGAGCTCGAGCAGCGGCGAGCGCGTCGGGGCGCTCCACGTTGAGCATCCTGTGCAGCAGAGGCTCGCCGATGTTGCCGCTGGCCACATTGTCAAAAACCGCCTTCAAGTAGTCGACCACACCTGGCTTGTCATCCGCGCCGAGCAGTCGCGCGGTGTTGGCCGCAAGTTCTTCGGTTGAAACCGCGATAGACATATCATTGACTCCGTGTTCATGATGTTCATGACTTATTCTATATGCGTTCGCGCTTGATATCAAGCTCGGACCGTGCAGAGACCCCTCAAGCCGATGAACCTTTGCGCCTGCGGCGTTTGTCCCGGCCTTCACCATTGCTCACCGTACGACCGTCACGGCGTTGAATGTGGTGCATGCGAGGAAAAAATACCCCTGGCTTAACGGTGGTGCGTTGATGTAGGTAAACATATAAAAGTTGATAATTAACGTTATGTAAAATAGAATATGGCGATTAGTTTGATCATTCGCGAATGCCCCTAGACACTCATCCTCAGAGTGCAAAAACATAATCGCGGAGGCATTCGAGAAGAATCGGCCTACAAAGCCCGCGCCCACCTGTCCAGGTAGCTCAGTGACACTGCTGCACTGGATGCTAGAGGTCTCGGCAGGTTTAACTTGCGATGGCTCGAACACGCCGCGATGCAGCACGCATGCGTCGGCACTTCTGTTTTTCAAGCCATTGCAGCGACTCCTGCACGATTTCGGGTGGAACGTCGTTGAATGACGCACTCCGAATCAAGGTCTCACTTGCGGCAATGTCGTTGAACAGGCCG
>NZ_JBAUSA010000663.1:0-2652 GCF_049581465.1 Caballeronia sp.
AGAACAGCCACCAGCCGACACGCGAACGCGAGCGTCGAATGCGCGGCTTTCGCGACCCGAAACGCACACAGAAATTATTTCTCTCGTGCTTCGGGCCGGCAACATTTCGCGCTTAAGCGCCATCTACTGCGCGCCTCACTCTATCGCAAACAACTCGCGGCAAGGTTCGCCGCCTGGCGCGAATTCACCGACGTCACCCAAGACTCGTCCTACGCTTTCTGAGGGATGCGCGTCTCTGCCATCTTTCCGGCTTCGGTGCGACAAGTTGACAAAGCCCTTCCAATACTTCTTGCATGCCGTCGGCGTCAACAATTATCAATCGGCGGCACTACTGCTGGGACTGATTTCACCCTCGAGGATGTGTCTAACGTCCGGTGCGCCGCGCCGTGCTTCTGCTCATCCGTTGCATCGCGAAACCACACTCATGACTGTGTCAATCATCCCATCGGCCGCATTGCCGCACCCTATCCATGCAATCCTACGTTTTCCTTAAGGAACGTGACTCCGATTTCGATCGAAACCCCCAACCACGTGAATCACTTCGCTTGAGTGAAGGTGTCATTTCAACCGGGATACGAGTCAGGAATCCGCTGCAGGCTCGATCTTCGAATGCTTGCGGGTCTCCGCGTCGAGGATCAACCGGCCACGCAGCTTGCCCTTCATTCTCTTCACATAGCGAGGCGCTTCCGTCATGTGAACGACCATCAGTTCGCGAACTTTCCCGGCGTCACGCTCACGCGCCGCCTTCGCAATCGCTCGATGAATCTTCACATTGGATTCTCCGAACCGCTCGAGTTCGGCCTTGGGCGTGTCGTTACGAAACTCAATTAATTGCCGGATCATTTCATTGATCAACTGGCAACTGAAGCGCAGAAACGGATTGGGATTAGCGGCCGCGAGGATGTCGTGAAAGTTCATGTCCTCCTGCCTGCGCCGCACAATGTCGCCTTCTTTATGGGTCGCGGGACTGTCGCAGCAGGCGATGTTCACATCAAGCGCCGCGAAGTCCGCCTCGGTCAGATGCGGCACCGCGCCCGCCGCGAGTTCGGGTTCGAGCAACTGCCGCACCGTATAAATATCGTCGATGCTCACATCTTTGAAAAACAGATAGTTCTGCAGCAGTTGCAGCGTGCGATCCAGCGGCACTTCGATGATGGTCCCGCCGCCGCCGGGTCCGGTCGTCACCGTGATCAGGCCTTGCACTTCAAGCGACTTCAGCGCCTCGCGCATGGTGCTTTTGCTGACCGAGAACATCTGCTGCAATTCCACTTCGCGCGGCAGCTTGTCGCCTGGTTTCAACTCCCTTTCGGTAATCAGCCGCTTGATTTCCTCCGCGACCAGATCGGGCCGTTTCTGCTGCCTGACAGGGATGCTGACACCTGCTTTTACCCGCTCCATAACGCTCTCCAAAGCTCTTTGTGGTTGCTTTTGCACATGGGCCAAAACAGGTCTCCCAAGGGCGCAAACGTGAAACGTGCGTTGAGCACGCACCCGCTGCATCGGGTGGCATTTTTGCCTTGTTGACACCAGAAGTTATTGTACCTACGATCAAGTTCATCCTATTTATCATCATAAATTAACACTGACCAGCGCGATTAAAACAATGTAGCGAGTCGCTTCACGGCCGTCGGTCACTGACAATCAAGCAGTCTTGTAGTCGTTCGAGCACGCGTGTCTTCTCTCAAGGAGCGTTAATTTGAATCGCCGGAATGTCTTGAAGCTGGCCGCGCTGTCGGCTGTTCCCGGGGCCTTGCAAACCCTTGCCGCGCGCAGCGCATTCGCGCAGGGCGCACCCATCCAGTTCGCGTGTCCAGTACCCATGTCGGGCCCGTTCGCCGCCAACGGCAAATACGCGGACCTGGGCATGAAGCTCGCGATCGAGCAATACGGCAAGGTGCTCGGCCAACCGCTCGCTTATACGACGCTCGACACCGAAGGCAAGCCCGCTACGGCCGTGCGCCGTGTGCAGGAGATCGCGCAACAGAAGAATGCGCGCTTCTTCGCGGGGGGTATCTTGTCGTCCGAATCGCTCGCGATGGGCAAGGAAGTCGAGAAGGCCGGGGGCGTGTTCATCACCACCGCAGGCGCCGATGAGATCACGGGCAAGGACTGCAATAGCGCGACCTTCCGCTGGTCGGTGCCGACCTTCGGCGCCATTGAACAGACGGTGCGCCCGCTGATCCAGATGATGCCCAAAGCCAAGCGCTGGTACACCATCACACCGCAGTATGTGTTCGGCGATGGCCTGCTTTCCGCCGCGAAAGCGATCTTTCAGGAGAAGGGCATTGAGCATGTGGGCAACAGCTATCACTCGCTCAATGAAAAAGAATTCAGCGGCTACCTGACGAACGCGGTCGCGGCGAAGCCCGACGTGCTCCTGATTCTCAACTTCGGATCGCAGTCGTCCGATACTTTGCGTCAGGCGGTCAGCTTCGGTATGAAGAACAACTGCACGATCCTGATCGCGTGGGCGTCGGGCCTCGAGCAATTCGAAGCGCTAGGCCCTGAGTTATGCGAAGGAGTGTATTTCGGCGCGCAATACTGGCATTCGATCGACTCGCCGCTAAACGCCGATCTCGTCAAACGTGCCAACGCCGCCTACAAGGCGAACCCGAACTACAGTCTGGCGGGTTCGTATATCTGCACGAAGAT
>NZ_JBAUSA010000664.1:0-1678 GCF_049581465.1 Caballeronia sp.
GCTCAGGGAGCCCAACTGGGTGTCCGACATGCCCCATGCCGACCTCAACAGCGGAAAGACCGCATTCAGAACTTGTCGGGACATGTAGTCGGAAAGCAGCAGACCAACGGTCAGGACGAACACCACCCATGCGTACACGGGAACGGCCGGCTGCCTGGCCGGAATGTCCCCCTGGGTGGTAGATTCAATATAAGGTGTGTGCAAGATTGTCTCCTCTGCGTAAGGCTTTGGACGTACTTATGGGTTGTGCACGGCTGCCGAACGGACACCCCTAATATAGTGATGTCATGAAGTAGAATTTCTCTTTCTACGCCATAAATGTCGCATCTGGCGCCCGTAGGAGTAAACACCGGGTTGCCTGGACCTGGCTCGCGAGGTGACCGCAACGTGGCCAAAATGGAGAACGCGCAATGGTTACGATGGTGCGGGCTGTCACTCTGAACGGCTATTTTCAATTGACCAGGAAGCTTGGCGTCAATCCACAGACGCTGTTGCGACAGGCGGGCCTGGACGCGGCCATGCTGGCCAATCCGGAGCAGCGCATCCCGATAGGGGCGACCTGCGAACTGCTCGAAGCGACGGCACAAATGGCGTCGTGCCCCACGTTCGGATTACAGCTGGGCGAAGCGCGGCAGGAACTCGATTTCGGCGTCATTGGCCTGCTGTTCGCGCACAAGCGCACGTTGCGCGAAGTATTGCAAGCCGCCATTCAATATCGGCACCTGCTTAACGAAGCGCTGGGGCTCTATTTAGAAAGCGCCGGGGACAAGGTCGTGATTCGCGAGGAGATCATCGTGGACTCGCCTGTACCAATGCGACAGGCAACGGAGCTTGCAGTCGGCGTGCTTGCACGTACCTGTAGCGCACTGCTGGGCGCGAGCTGGCGTCCGATTGCTGCCAATTTCACCCACCCGGCACCAGATGATCTCCAGTACTACCGGCAGTTCTTTGGTTGTCCTGTGGTGTTCGGGAGTGATTTCAACGGCATTGTGTGCTCGGCAGTCGATCTCGACCACCCGAATCCGGCCGCCGACCCTGAACTGGTGCGATATGCCGAAAGCCTGCTTAAGCCGCTCAGCGCGGCCGAAGGGCATTCCGTCGCATTGGAGGTGCGCAGGGCCGTCTACCTGTTACTACCGCTCGAGATGGCCACCATTGACCAGGTTGCGCAACATTTGCATCTGAGTACCCGGTCCATGCAACGGCAACTCGAATTCGAGGGTACGAGTTTCTCGGCTCAGGTCGATGAGGTGCGCCACAACCTCGCCTTACGCTACATGACGAACACGCGCTATCCGATTGGGCGCGTCGCTATCTTGCTCGGTTATACAAGACAAACGTCATTCACGCGCTGGTTCACGTCGCACTTTGCGATGACGCCGCGTGCATGGCGGACCGCGCGGTCGAAATAGCGTTGCCGTAGCGACTGATGCGGTTTGTCTTGACATGCGTCATCAGGTTTTCACGGACGACAGAGGACTTCAATCCCCGCCCGGCCCACGCCAAGCGCCATCGGGCGTTCGCTCCATTTTCGTCCGGCACGCGGATCACCGCGCACTCGACAAGGTCCGGCACCAGCGAGATCAAACTCTCCACTTCGATCGACGACACCCCCCGCCGCGCGTCGTGATCACATACGGTCCACGATCTGAACGAAGCCGTCCGGATGCATCACCGC
>NZ_JBAUSA010000665.1:0-7093 GCF_049581465.1 Caballeronia sp.
AGCCCCGCGGCATCGAGGTCGAGAAGGTTGACGGTTGCTGCTGTCATGTCGAATCCTGCCATTTCCTTGCTGAGCGATTCCCGGACTCTACTCCAGGTATTTCGCGCCAATTCCTGCGAGAAATCTACTCCCGAATCAACGTGAATAAACGTTCACTTCGGGAAAGAAAAATGCGACTTCCTGACCAGCCGTTTCCGGAGCGTCAGAGCCATGAACTGCATTCGCGTCGATGCTGTCAGCGAAATCAGCGCGGATCGTGCCCTTTTCTGCTTTCTTCGGGTCCGTTGCGCCCATCAGGTCACGGTGCTTCAGGATTGCATTTTCGCCTTCCAGCGCCTGGATCATCACCGGGCCCGAGATCATGAAATCAACCAGGTCCTTGAAGAACGGACGCGCAGCGTGCACTGCATAAAACTTTTCCGCGTCAGCGCGCGACAGGTGAACCATGCGAGCCGCGATGACTTTCAGGCCTGCATTCTCAAAACGACTGTAGATCTGGCCGATCACATTCTTTGCTACTGCATCCGGTTTGATAATCGACAGGGTGCGCTCGATCGCCATGAAAAACTCCCAAAAAATGAACGGGTTACGAATTTAAATGAATCGACAATTGTAGCACGAAGCATTGTATGATTGCGATTGAAACCTTACGATATCGTAAGCATCTAATCTTGAATCCAACTACTGCGTCCAACTTCGAAATGCGCGGTAATTTTAGCGGTTGCCGAGCCGCCAGCAGCGCGGTTGATTTCCGTGCAACATGGGCGCATATCCCATGCTGAAAGCGGGCGCGAGCCGAAGTGTAGAATACGGTTGAACCGAGGTGCGAGCGTCGAAAAAAGGCCCCAAGCATCGGCGGTAGTGAGCTTTCATCGCAGGTCATTTTTACTGAGACGGCGAAAACGATTTTTCGGCAAAATCAAGCCGGTGTTGTTCCAACCAATTGGCGTTACATCAGTTCAGGCAAGGAGAAATCATGAACGAATCCCCTTACGGTTTTGGTCGCAGTGGCAGCGTAACATCGTCCGAAACCCGGAATCGCGTACTACGGAATACTTACTGGTTGCTCGCGCTATCCATGGTGCCGACGGTTTTGGGCGCCTACGTCGGTGTCGCGACCGGGTTCTCATTGTTCGCGGCGTCAAGCCCGGCCATGAGCATCATCGCTTTCATGGCGATCGCGTTTGGCTTCATGTTCGCCATCGAGCGTACGAAGAACAGCAGTATTGGCGTGGTCGTGCTGCTCGGCTTCACGTTTTTCATGGGCTTGATGCTCTCGCGTCTGCTTAGCTTTATCCTCGGCTTTTCGAACGGCACGCAGTTGATCATGATGGCGTTTGGCGGTACGGGCGTGATTTTCGCGACCATGGCCACAATCGCGACTGTCAGCAAGCGTGACTTCTCGGGCCTCGGCAAATGGTTGTTCATGGGCGTACTGGTGTTGATCCTGGCCGCTCTTGCGAACGCATTCCTGCACTTGCCGGCGTTGATGCTGACGGTGTCGGTGCTCGCAATCTTCATCTTCTCAGCCTATATGCTGTTCGATGTCCAGCGCGTTGTGAATGGCGGTGAAACGAACTACATCAGTGCAACGCTTGCGATTTACCTGGACTTGTACAACGTATTCACGAGTCTCCTGACGCTGCTCGGCATCTTCGGCGGAAACCGGAACTGAACAGCCAGAGTAGTTGCTTGAAAAAAACCGGCCTCCAAGCAGGCCGGTTTTTTACGCGCGCGAAATGCTTGGCTACTGCGGCTTGGCTGCCGCGCGAAAGGACAATCCGGCTGTTCCGGCGACCCGCCTCGCCTTACAGGCCCGTTCTGTTATTCGCGCTCGAATAGCGCTATCGATTCGACGTGCGAAGTGTGCGGAAACATGTTCACCACGCCCGCCCCTTTTAGCCGGTAGCCTGCCTGATGGACAAGCACGCTGGCGTCGCGGGCAAGCGTGGCGGGATTGCACGACACGTACACAATGCGGTTCGGCAAGCCGCCCTCGCCGCTTTGGGCAATTTCCGCCAGCGCCTTCGATACAGCCAGCGCACCGTCGCGCGGCGGATCGATGAGAAATTTGTCGAACGGACCCAACGCGCGCAGATCGTCGGCGGTGACTTCATACAAGTTGCGGCATGCAAATGATGTACGGGTCTCGACCCCATTCGCCTTGGCATTTTCGAGCGCACGCGCGGTGAGACCTTCACTGCCTTCGATCCCCACGACCTCGCGCGCAACCCGCGCCAGCGGCAAGGTGAAATTGCCGATACCGCAAAACAGATCCAGCACCCGATCCGTGCGTTCTGGCGCCAGCAGCCTGAGCGCCCGGCTAACGAGTACGCGGTTGATCGGATGATTGACCTGAGTGAAATCGGTCGGTTTGAACGGCATGCGAATGTTGAATTCCGGCAGCGTATACGCCAGTTCGGGGCCGAGCGGATAAAACACATAGGCGGTTTCCGGCCCTTTCGGCTGTAGCCAGAATTGAACGGCGTACGTGTCGGCGAAAGTTCGCAGCAGTGCTTCGTCTGCTGGCGTAAGCGGCGCAAGAATGCGCAACACGAGCGCGGTGATATCTGCGCCAACGGCCACTTCGATCTGTGGAAGGCGGTCTCGAATCGATACGTCCCGCACCAGCCGGCGAAGCGGCATCAGCAGCGCCGACACGTGTGGCGGGAGCACCTCGCACGTCTCCATATCGGCAACGAAATCGCTCTTCTTCTCGTGAAACCCGACCAGCGCACCGCCCTTTCCCGCAATCAGGCGCGCGGATAAGCGCGCTCGGTAGCGATAGCCCCACGAAGGCCCTTGAATCGGCCGATAAATCGTTTCGGCGCGCAACTTGCCCAAGTGCTGGAGGTTGTCTTCGAGCACGCGTTGCTTGACAGCGATCTGCGCGCGAACGTCGAGATGCTGCATGGTGCAGCCGCCACAGGTGCCGAAATACTGGCATTTCGGACGCGTACGCATCACGCTTTCACGCAGCACCTTCACAAGCAGCGCTTGCTCGAATGCCGCCTTTCTTCTGTAGGTCGCGTACGACACCCTTTCGCCCGGTAGCGCGCCCTCCACGAAAATGACCTTCCCCGGCTGTCCGTCGTCGGTCTCGGTCCGGCCGACGCCTTGCGCGTCCATATCGAGCGCGCCAATTTCTATTTCCGGTGCAATGGCAAAAGGGTCCAGCGGCACGATTCGGGCTGGCGGACTTCTGCGACGATTTGAGCGTTTACGGTCGTGAGACACCTGCGCACTTCCTGACTGACATGGCGAAGGCGAGATTGTAGACGAACGGGAATACGCGACCGGCGACCGATGGGCGCCCTAGCTGTCGAACGCAGCCAGATATTCTGCCCAGTGCGGTGCGGATTCGAGTGCCAGCGCACTTTTAACCAGACTAATCTCGTCGGCGTATTCCTCGGGCGAGAAACCGCCGCGCATCAACTGGAAACGGCAATACATCAGGTACGTATTGACGACGTCGGTCTCGCAATAATTGCGGATCTCTTCAATGCGCCCTTCCGCATAAGCCTGCCAGACCTTGCCGCCGTCCATGCCGAGCTTTCCCGGAAAACCGCATAGTTTGGCTAGCGCATCCAGCGGCGCGTTTGCGCGAGCCTGGTACATCGCGAGCACGTCCATCAGGTCGGTGTGGCGCGCGTGATATCGGCTGATGTAGTTGTTGTAGCGAAACTCGCGGTCATCGTTGCCGAGATCCCAGTATCGCGAGGCGGTCACACCGTGGACCAGCGCACGATAGTGGAGCACCGGCAAGTCAAAACCGCCGCCATTCCACGACACAAGTTGCGGCGTGTATTTCTCGATCACGCGGAAAAACGACTGGATCAACGACGCTTCCGAGTCAGCGGTCGTCCCGAGTGAGCGGACCCGAAAACCGGTGTTGTCGCGGAAGACGCAGGAAATAGCGGCGATTCGCTGAAGGTGATGCGGCAGGAAATCGTTGCCCACACGCTCACGACGGGCCGCGAACGCGTGTTCGGCAACTTCGATGTCGCTGAGCGCCGCGGGGAGGTTTTCGAGACGGCGAATACCGTCGACATCGGGAATAGTCTCGATGTCGAATACGAGAATGGGAGTCATTGCTTCCTGGAAAACGACGTCACGGGACGTTCACAACACGGCGTCTTTTCGAACCCCGTTCGACGCAAAGAAGCGCTTGAGCCGCACGAGCGCCTCTTGCTGGATCTGACGCACGCGTTCGCGCGTGAGGCCCATTTCGTCGGCGAGTTCTTCGAGCGTGGCTGGTTCAATATGATTGAGCCCAAAGCGGCGCTCAATGACGTGGCGATGTTTGTCGGAGAGACGCGACAGCCACAGCTTTGTCAGCGTTTCGAGTTCACGATGCTGGACTTCAGAATCCGGAGACTGGCTTGCGTCGTCGGACAGGAGGTCGAGCAAGCTGCTCGCCGGATCGAGATCGAGCGGCGCGTCGAGTGACGCAGTGTGTTCGTTGAGCGCGAGAATATCGGTGACTTCTTCCGGCGTCTTGCCGGTGAGATGCGCGATGTCGTCAATACTCGCGTCGCGCCGGTCAGGCGCCACCGCAGCCGTGGAATTCGCCGAACTTTTCTCCAGATGGCGCTTCGCGCGCAGCACCTGGTTCAGTTCGCGAATGACATGCACCGGCAGGCGCACCGTGCGCGCCTGGTTCATGATCGCACGCTCGATGCTTTGCCTGATCCACCAGGTGGCATAAGTCGAGAAGCGGAATCCGCGTGTAGGATCGAATTTTTCGATGGCGTGCATCAAGCCGAGATTGCCCTCCTCGATCAAGTCGAGCAGCGGCACACCGCGATTCAGATAACCCTTGGCAATACTGACCACGAGCCGCAGATTGCGCTCGATCATCACCTGACGCGCCTCAAATTCACCGGCCTTGGCGAGGCGCGAGTATCGCTGCTCTTCCTCGACGGTCAACAGCGGCTTCACGCTGATGCGGTTCAGGTAATGCTGGATCGTGTCGGCCGTGAGTTCGGCCTGCAAGATGGACTTGAAGTCGTCGACGTCCGCCACGGAATCGTTTGCGCCTTCGCTGGCGTCTTTCCCGCTCGCGCCCGGTTCGTCGTCTGCATCGGCTTCTGCTTCGACCGTTTCGGCCTCCACTTCTTCCTCGTGACTCGAAGCGCCGTCTTCCACCGGTTCTTGCGTGGGTTGGCTGATCGTCTCAGTCTCGGCTGGCGGCTGGCGGCGCTTCGATTTAGGCATGATGGTTCCGCTTATTGCGGCGGCAAATACTTCAGAGGGTCGACAGGCTTGCCCTGCCGGCGCACTTCGAAATGCAACATCACGCGGTCCGAATCGCTGCTCCCCATCTCGGCGATCTTCTGCCCTTTTGTCACCGCGTCACCTTCTTTTACCATCAAACCGCTGTTATGTGCGTACGCCGTCAGAAAAGTTGCGTCGTGCTTGATGATCACCAGATTGCCGTATCCGCGCAGGCCGTTGCCAGAGTAGACGACCCGCCCATCCGCCGATGCATTTACCGGATCTCCGCTCGCGCCGCCAATATTGAGTCCCTTGTTCTTGGCTTCGTCGAACGTGCCTAGAATCGGTCCGCGCGCCGGCCAGATAAACGCGGGCTGCGCCGCCGGCGCCTCCGCATTGCCGCTGTCTACACCCGCGACCGGTGGTTGCGTCGTTGGCGCTCCCGGCAACGTTCCCATTCCCGACGATGTTCCGTACGACGGCGCCGTCTGCAAGCTGTTCGCGCCAGAAGGCGCGGCGTAAGCATTGTTCAGCGGCTGACTTTGCACGCCGCCGCCGATGATGACTGGCGCAGTCGACACGCCCGGCGTTGCGGCGGCGAGATTGGCCCCCGGCGGCGCCACGCGCAGCAACTGGTCGACTTCAATCTGGTTCGGGTCCGTTATGTTGTTCCACGCCGCGATATCGCGATAGTTCTGGCCGTTTTCCAGCGCGATTCTATACAGCGTATCGTGCGGTTTCACTCGGTAGTAGCCCGGCGGTGGCGGACCCGGCGGCAACGCAGTCCCTTCCTGCGCTGCCTGCGTGCCCACGGCCGACCCAGACCGGTCAACGACCGGCGCCTGGTCCATCCGCGTCGCGCAGGCAGCCAACACGGACAACATCACGGCGCAGATACCGCGCTGAACGACCGTCAAGCCAGGGTTTGCACTTATTTCTCGCTTACCACGCAACATACTCATCGGTGTCAAATCACTCCGGATTTCAAAGGTACAAAAAATACGCGATCAAGCCGGGATTCGCGCCATTGAGTGGCCGAAACGCGCTCGACGAGCGTCAGTATTTGCGCTTGCGCTTCCTGCGATCCAACCGGTGCTACCAGTCTTCCGCCCACAACCAGTTGATCGAGCAGCGCCTGCGGCACATCGAGACCCGCGCACGCTATCACGATGGCATCGAACGGTGCGACAGCAGGAAGCCCGAGTCGGCCATCGCCGTAGTGAAGGCGGATATTGGGCACGCGCAACGGCCGCAAGTTCAGTTTGGCGCGCTCAGATAATGGCCGGATACGTTCGATGGAATACACATCGGTTGCGACCTGCGACAGCACGGCTGCCTGATAACCGCATCCTGTGCCGATTTCCAGCACATTCTTGAGCGTGCGGCCGGCCGCCACCAGTTCGATCATCCGTGCCACCACGGATGGCTTCGAGATGGTTTGATGATGGCCGATCGGCAACGCCGCGTCCTCGTAAGCTTGCGCCGCCAGGCCCGGATCGACGAACAGGTGGCGCGGCACGGCCAACATGGCCGCCAGCACACGCGCGTCCGTGATGCCATTCGTGCGCAACCGTTCGACCATTCGTTCGCGAACCCGTTCCGACGTTAGCGCGTGCGTGCTTGCCTGCACTAGGATTGCCGGCGTTTTTCGCGCCGCGTCCGGAGCAGGACGCGGTTGCGCCGTTGACTGCGGCTTCGGCTTGGGCAATGCGTGAAGGTGTTCGCCATGGCGGGTCGCCGAGCGCAGCGCGCCAGGCAGATGGCGCGCTGCGACCGTCGATGGTTTCGACGCGCCCGTAGCCGCCGTAGTGCTCGCCCGAGCCGGTGGTTTCGCCTTCCCGGCCGCGCCCAGCTTCGGGCCTGAGTGGATGACGGC